>CAMOZS010000110.1 GCA_946631075.1 uncultured Bacillota bacterium
CCGCCGGATCACGCAGGCGGCGAAGACCAGGCCGATGTAGCCCAGGATGGTATAGACTACCCCCACCAGACCGGCGAAAGGCAGCAGGCCCAGCAGGAAGGCGCAAAGGCTGGTGCAGGCGGCGAACAGGTAGCTCTTCCGGCTCCCCTGGTCCACGAACTTCTCGCTGATGGTCCAGAGCATGGCGCTGCAGGAGGAGAAGATCCCCATGATCAGGATGATGCTGAAGACCGCGCCCAGGACGTAGGCGATCTTGCGGGCCAGATACAGGGTGGGCACATCCAGGACCGCCGTATGACCGATGTCGGTCAGCATGGCCGTGTTCATCAGAAGGATGGACGCCATCAGGGCTATGGTCCCCACTGCCGCCCCCCAGAGGGCTTCCCGGGAAGATGCGGCCGTCATTCCCAGGGCCGTATAATATTTGGATCCTCCGCAGAGATTGTATGAGATGTAGAGCAGGCCGGACAGCCACCACCAGGGCACCGGCTGCTTGGCCTCCATGGCGGCGGCGAGCTGGGCCCCTTCTGTACCGGCCGCCGCTCCCGCCGCGTCCGCTACCCGGGCCAAGCCGTCAAAATCCCGGCAGATGGTCACGATCCCCACCAGAAGAGAAAAGGCGATGATGGCCGGTCCGATGAAGGAAACGATCCGGACGAACCGCTGAAAGCCGATGATGTAGGCCGTCAGGGCCATGGCTGCCATCAGAATGGCCCCCACATAGTGGTTGAGGCCGTAGTATTCCTGCAGGGTCGCCCCGGCCCCGGAGATCAGGATCACCATGCCGGCGAACATGCTGACCGGAAGGAACCAGGAATAGAAGGTCCCCAGCCGCTTTCCGCAGAACCAGATGAAGTGGTCGTAGTCCGCCTCCCCCGCGTGCTCCCTTCCCGCCTGGAGGATGGCCGGACCGATCAGCAGGAAGCCGATCAGGTTGATCCCAAGCAAAACAAAGCTATGGTAACCATAGCTTGTGAAAAACTGCAGGATCTCCTGTCCTGTGGCGAATCCGGATCCCATGACCCAGGCCACATAGGCCCCGGCGATCCGGATGATGTTCCTGACACCCATCGGTTCTTTCATCTGAATGGCGTCCTTTCGCGCGCCGGCTTCCAGTATAACACAAAGCTGCTGTCCAATCAGCCATTATCTGCTATAATGGATTCATCAAAATAAGGAGGCTCATTTCGATGAATCCCAATAAAACCGCCAAACCAGCCTTTACATCCGACTACATGGAGGGAGCCCATCCCCGGATCCTGCAAAGGCTGGCCGAGACCAACCTCATAAAGACTCAGGGCTACGGGCTGGACCCCTATTCCGACAGTGCCCGGGAAAAGATCCGGGCCGCGTGCCAGTGCCCAGATGCCCAGATCCATTTTCTCATCGGAGGCACCCAGGCCAACGCCACCGTCATCGATGCCCTGCTGGACAGCTATCAGGGTGTCCTTTCTTCGGATCAGGGCCACATCAACGTCCATGAGGCCGGCGCCATCGAGCTTGGCGGGCACAAGGTCCTGACCCTGCCCCACCGGGACGGCAAGATCGACCCGGACGTCCTGCAGCAGTGGCTGGACGACTTCGAAGGCGACGGCAACCACGACCACATGGTCTTTCCCGGCATGGTCTATATCTCCCATCCCACCGAATACGGGACCCTCTATTCTCTGGCCGAGCTGACCCGGATCAGCGGGATCTGCCGGACCCATGGCCTTCCCCTCTACCTGGACGGAGCACGGCTGGCCTACGGTCTTGCCAGCAGCGTCAATGACGTCAGCCTGCCGGACATCGCCCGGCTGTGCGATGCTTTCTACATCGGCGGCACCAAGTGCGGAGCCCTTTTCGGTGAAGCTGTGGTCATCCCCGATCCGGACCGGATCCCCCACTTCTTCACCATCGTCAAGCAGCACGGGGCCCTTCTGGCCAAGGGCCGGATCACCGGCATCCAGTTCGATACCCTCTTCACCGATGACCTCTATTTCTCCATCGGGCAGACGGCCATCGATGCGGCCGAGCGGATCCGGTCGTGGCTGCGGGAGCACGGCTACACATTCCTGATCGATGCTCCCACCAACCAGATCCTGATCATTCTGGATAACGAACAGCTGCAAAAGCTGGGCGAAGCCGTGGAATACAGCTTCTGGGAAAAGGTCGATGAAGACCACACGGCCATACGATTTGCCACCAGCTGGGCCACCACGAAAGAGGATGTGGACAGGCTGCTGCAGACACTGGACCAGCTTTAGGCGCGGCCGGAAACACCTTAACAAAGCAAATGAAAAACTGCCGCGGGGCCAATGAAGGCTTTCGCGGCAGTTTTTCTATGAGTATTGGAGTATACCTTTTTTATTCCAGTTCCAGCTTGACGTCGTTGTGAAGGACTTTGACGTTGACCAGATAGAAGATCACGCCGATGCACAGCCAGATGATGCCCAGAGTCAGCGCGTAGGCTGAAAGGCTGGTCCAGATGTAGGCGATGATCAGGAATCCGATGGCCGGCAGGATCAGGTGCTTCCAGACTTTGCCCGTCTTCTTCTTGAACCAGAAGTAGTAGATGACGGTAAAGTTCAGGATGATGAAGGCCGACAGCCCTCCGAAGTTGATGACGACGGAGATGGCGTTGATGGCGCTTGGGAGCAGATAGACGCTTCCGATGGTCAGGATCAGGGACAGGACCGCGATGAAGATGGTGGACACATAAGGTGTCTGGAACTTCGGCGTGACCTTGGCCAAAGGCTTGGGGAGCATGCCGTCACGGGCCATGGAGAAGATGATCCTCGAGATCGCTGCCTGAGCGACCATGCAGTCCGCGATACCCCAGCTGAAGCCGGTAGCTGCCGCACAGATGACCATGACCTTGGCTCCGCCAGCCAGCTGTGCTACTTCATAAAAAGCGTTGTCCACATCGGTGAAGGTGCCCTCGCCGTTCCACGGCAGGACGCAGGCAGCCAGATAGGTCTGGACGATGAAGAAAGCGCCCACGACCAGGATAGCCGCGACACAGCCTTTGCCGACCGAATCAGCGCCGCCCTTGGTCTCCTCGGCCAGGGTGCTGATGCCGTCAAATCCCAGGAAGGACAGGACGCATACCGACACCGCTCCCATGACGATGTTCATACTGAAGTTGTCCGCGTCGAACAGGGGCTTGATGGTGAAGTCGACTCCCGGAGTCGTCACGATGTAGTGGATGGCCGCGATGCAGAAGATCACGAACACCGCGATCTCCAGGATCAGCATGACCCAGTTGAAGCGGTTGGTCCACTCGATACCGATGACATTGATGACGGTATTGATCACGATGAAGATGATCAGCCAGATCCAGATGGGAACACCGTCCAGGCCTGGGATGGCGGAAAGGGCCGTCGCCGCTACGATATAGAGCAGGGTCGGGACCAGCAGATAGTCCAGCAGGATGGCCCAGCCAGACATGAAGCCGACCGGCTTGCCGATGGCCTTGGTCGCGTACCCGTAGACGGATCCGGAGATCGGGAACTCCTCAGCCATGCGCCAGTAGCTCAGGGCTGTGAATACCATACCTACCAGACCGATGCTGTAGGCCAGAGCGACCATGCCCTGAGAGATGGACATGACGGTACCATAGATACCGAAAGGCGCGATGGGGACCATGAAGATCAGTCCGTAGCAGACCAGATCGGGTACGGTCAGCGCCCTCTTGAGTTCTTGCTTATAGCCAAGACTCTCGATCGAATTGTTGCTCATTGGAAATAAGCCTCCTTAAAATAATAATGATAATAAAAGATATATTCCTGAGGGGCCGCTAGAAGGTCAGCCCCGGGATATACTTCTTGGGGAAGACGAAGCGAACGGTCTTCTCCGGATCCACGATCTGGCAGATCTGAAGGTCTCCGGCAAGGCTCATCAGCATGACGATGTCCGCAAGATCCAGGTCGGTCCTCTCCGCGATCAGCTCCTGCATCAGTTCGGTCGCCTTCTGGCAGGCCTCATCGACAGTCGGCTGGGACACGATCACAGAAATCTTATCCTCCGTCTCAAGCACCGGAAAGGCTGGTGCTTTCCCTTTGACCACATCCAGGCTGACCGTAACGTCCGCCGGGATCTCGAGGCCGGAAACGCCGATCTCGCCGTCACCCATCACCGCGTGCAGATCGCCGAAGCCGAACAATGCTCCCTCAGCCGCGACCGGAAAATACAGGGTAGCCCCTTCTCCAACCATGGTGTTGTCCATGTTGCCGCCATGTGCTCCGGGAGTTCCCGTGTTGATGTCAAGGTCTCCTTCGGGTGCTACTCCGATGACGCCGATCATGGGGCGGACGGGGATATCCACTGCCAGACCATTGGCAGCCCTGTAATGGACCAGGCCACCTGACACCTCTGTGACTCTGGTGTGAGAACCTTCGATCCTGGCCCCCAGGGTCCCCTCATCGGTCAGGCAGCAGACCGTTCCCTTCTCATTGAGAACGATCTTCTCGATGGTCACCTTCAGAGCATCCCCCGGCTGGGCGCCGTTCACATAGACCGGTCCGGTGGCCGGGTTGACCCGGTCCCAGTCCAGAGCCTCCATCACATCCTCCGGCCTGCGCAGCTGGTTGCCGAAGCAGTCCATAGTCTCAAACTCGATCCTTGCCGGCGCATCCACCGTCAGGGCCGGTTCATTCTTCGCGCAAAAGCTGTAAAACACTTTATCCTTGGTGATCTTCATTCTTATTCTCCTCTTCTCTCGCGTAGTGTGCCTCCGCATCCTTCATGTATCTTTCAACGTCTTCCCACAGGCGTGAAAAAGCAAGCTGATCCAGTCCCATCAAAGCGGGATCGATATGGAGCAGTTCCTCCGGGGATCTGCCGTAGAGGGGACGGCCGTATTCATGGATCATCTGATGATACCGGGCCATGATCTGTCCGGCCTCCTGGCTCTCAGGGGGGACCTCCGCCTTCATCAGCTGCAGGGTCTCTGCAACCAGCTCATAATAGCCATTCATCTCCGGCAGCTGGGCGGAGGGCTCTGGCAGCGGGAACTCTCCCTTCTCCACCGCCCGGTTGACCTGCCAGATCAGGGACCATTTCTCCTGGAAATAGCAGATCTCCTCCGCGTACTCGACCCAGTCGATCTCACTGGTCCCCTCGGTCATGGATTCCAGATTACGCAAAACGGCCAGATGCTGCATCATTTCTCCGATTCGTACCTTTAGGGATTCGCACTCATCGGCAATGACGCGCAGCACCTGATCCGGTTTCGCCTCTTCCTTAAGATCCTCACGGATCTCATCCAGGCTTCTGCCCATATATCTTCCGCAGAGGATGCGGTAGAGTCTGGCCCGGTCCTCCTGACTGTACAGGCGCCGGTTCCTGTTTCCCTTGGCAGAAGGATGAAGCAATCCTGACTGGTCGTAGAACTGGAGGGTCCGGACAGTGACGCCGGCCTCCCTGGCAAGCTGCCCTACGGTCATATATTCCTTCTTCTCTGATTTCGTATCTGTCATAGTCGATCCACTCTCTCTCCCACGAAAGATTAGAACATCATATAAAACGACGTAACGTCGTTGTCAAGTGGTGGTACAAAGAAAGCATAAAAAAGGCCGCCCCACGGGTGTCCCGTGAGGCGGTTCTCAGAATGACTGTTCTGTCAGAGTTTATTTGTTTCTGATGCATGCCTGAGCTGCAGCCAGTCTCGCGATCGGTACACGGAACGGTGAGCAGGATACATACTGCAGACCGGTTCTGTGGCAGAAGTCGATGGACTTGGGATCGCCGCCGTGCTCGCCGCAGATGCCCAGCTTGATGTTGGGTCTGGTGGACTTACCCAGCTCGACCGCCATCTTGACCAGCTTGCCGATGCCGCCCTGATCCAGGCTCTGGAACGGATCGTCTTCGAGGACGCCCTTGTCCCTGTATTCCTTGATGATCTTGCCGGTATCGTCTCTGGAGAAACCGAATCCCATCTGTGTCAGGTCGTTGGT
>CAMOZS010000111.1 GCA_946631075.1 uncultured Bacillota bacterium
TTTTCAGTGATTCCAGATAGTAAGGGTTCGGGGAATAGGGCTCATCGATCCAGTCATTCTGCTCCCGGGTGAAAATGATCCGGGACAGATCCAGACCGGCATCGGAATAGCGTTGAAATCTCGAGCGAAGCCTCGATTCATGAAGGGCGCCCTCGCAGGAGGAGAGGACTTTCTGCAAACGGCGCAGATGGGTCTCCGTAGCTTCGACCCTTTCGCTCAGGTATTTGCGCCGGGCAAGTAAATGGATGCGATCCCTGTCGCCTGTAATTGCAATCTCCCGGGAAGAACCTTCCGGCACTGCGGAAAAGTAGTGCCGGTTTCTTTTGCTCCGAATATACATGCTCGCCTTCTCCATCAACACGATCTCCTGCCGCATGGAATCCAAGTCAGAGCGATCCGCTCGAATGGCGCTGCTGACGGAGTTACATGTAATGCGGAGGAATTCCAGCTGCCCCAGGCCGGAAGGATTAACGATCGTATCACGCGCAGATCGTAAGCTGTTTCTCATACCCATATGCGTCTTCCTTTGTTTCAGAGCAGGCTCAAGACAATTACCAATATTATACAATGGAAATATAAGGAAGTAAAGCAAAAGGCAGGAATTTTCTGGAAGGGGAACGCGGTCCTTTCTCCTTTCAGGCATGTGAGCCAGCCGGGCGTTCCCGAAGAAACAGGTTTTTTCATATATACGGGACACTTGTCCCGTTCAGGCAAAAAAGTCCATGTTTCCGGGAAATGCCCGGAAGGTAATACGGAATAGATGCCTGTACTGAGCCAAAACAGGTCCAGGATCGTACAGAAATGGGGTCAAATCCCAAAGAAATGGAGTGGGAACAGGACGACACAGGGGTCTGCGTAGGGTCTGCGCAGGCCCATCTGTCCGTGTTGTCCCGCTAAATGAGGGATTTTCCTGTGAGCGGGAAACCTGTCCCGGTCACAGAAAAAAGCAGGAATTTTCGGGACATCGTGCAAAAGCTGGACAAATTTTAGCACTCTCAACCAGAGAGTGCTAAAAAACTATTGACAAGCCGTATTAGCAGTCGTACAATGAGAGTGCCAAAGCAGATGCACGACCGCTGCAGGGAGCTGCAGCAGAAGCGCGACTGCCAGGCGAAACGACCAGAAGGGGGTTTTTTTAATGAACATCGAAAAATACACACAGAACGCGCAGAGCGCGATCATAGATTGCCAGAACATCGCCGTAGAAGAAGGGCATCAGCAGATCGACGGAGAGCATCTGCACCTGGCCCTGCTCATGCAGAAGGACGGCCTGATCCCCAAGCTGCTCCAGTTCATGAATGTGGACACAGGGCAGATGATCGGAGCCCTGCAGGGGGAGATCGATAAGCTGCCCAAGGTCAGCGGCGGAGCTGATTCCATGTACACCACAAGAAGGCTGCAGCAGCTTTTGCTTGCCGCTGAGAAGAAGGCGGACCAGCTCAAGGACGAATACGTCAGCGTAGAGCACCTGTACCTGGCCCTGCTGGATGAGCGCAATACGGCTTCGGCTCAGATCCTGAAGAGAAACGGAGTCGATAAGGACCGGTTCCTCCAGGCTTTGAACCAGGTCCGGGGCAACCAGCGGGTCACCAGCCAGAATCCTGAGGAGAACTACGACGCCCTGAACAAGTACGGCCGGGACCTGGTGGAGATGGCCAGAGAGGGCAAGCTGGATCCGGTCATCGGCAGAGATGCGGAGATCCGGCACACCATCCAGATCCTTTCCAGAAGGACCAAGAACAATCCGGTCCTGATCGGCGAGCCTGGCGTGGGCAAGACGGCAGTCGTCGAGGGACTGGCTCAGCGGATCCTCAACGGGGATGTGCCGGAAGGCCTGAAGGACAAGACCATTTTTGCTCTGGATATGGGCTCCCTGATCGCGGGAGCCAAGTTCAGGGGCGAGTTCGAGGAGCGTCTGAAGGCGGTTCTGAATGAGATCGAGAAATCCGACGGCAGGATCCTCCTTTTCATCGACGAACTGCATAACATCGTCGGCGCCGGCAAGACCGAAGGAGCCATGGACGCGGGCAACCTGCTCAAGCCGAAATTGGCCAGGGGCGAGCTCCACTGCATCGGCGCGACCACTTTGGACGAGTACCGTAAATACATCGAGAAGGACGCGGCTCTGGAGCGGCGGTTCCAGAAGGTCATGGTGGACCAGCCGACCGTGGAGGACACCATTTCCATCCTGCGTGGACTGAAGGAAAGATTCGAGATCCATCACGGCGTAAGGATCACCGACAGCGCCCTGATCGCCTGCGCGACGCTTTCCGACCGTTATATCAGCGACCGTTTTCTGCCGGACAAGGCCATCGACCTGATGGACGAGGCCGCCTCGAAGATCCGTACCGAGATCGACAGCATGCCGGAGGAACTGGACCAGATCTCCCGTAAGATCATGCAGCTGGAGATCGAGAAGCAGGCCCTGAAGAAGGAGACCGACAAGGCTTCCGCGGCCAGACTGGAAAACCTGGAGGAGGAGCTGGCCCAGCTCAAGGACGAGTCCAACGCCATGCGGGCCCAGTGGGAGAGCGAGAAGAAGGCCATCTCCGAGGTCAAGGTCATCAAGCAGGACATCGAGGATGTCAAGCACCAGATCGAGGAGGCCGAGCGTGGCTATGATCTGGAAAAGCTGGCTGAACTGAAGTACGGCACCCTGCCGGCTCTGGAGAAGCGGCTGGAGATCGAGAAGGGTAAGGCGGACAAGGCTGAGGAGGCCAGACTGCTGAAGGAGGAAGTCACAGAGGAGGAGATCGCCGAGGTCATCTCCAACTGGACAGGGATCCCGGTCAGCAAGTTGGTGGAGACCGAGCGGGACAAGCTGCTCAAGCTGCCCCAGATTTTGCACGAGCGTGTCATCGGCCAGGACGAGGGCGTCCGGGTAGTGGCGGAGTCTGTGCTTCGTGCCCGGGCAGGGCTCAAGGACGAGAAGCGGCCGATCGGGTCCTTCATTTTCCTGGGGCCGACCGGCGTGGGCAAGACCGAGCTGGCCAAGGCTTTGTCGGAAGCTCTGTTTGATTCGGAGCGGAACATGGTCCGGATCGACATGTCTGAATATATGGAGAAGCATTCCGTTTCCAGACTGGTGGGAGCGCCTCCGGGGTATGTCGGCTATGATGAGGGCGGTCAGCTGACCGAGGCTGTCCGGCGCAAGCCTTACAGCGTCATCCTGTTCGACGAGATCGAAAAGGCCCACCCGGATGTGTTCAACATCCTGCTCCAGCTTTTGGATGACGGCCGTCTGACCGACAACCAGGGACGGACCGTGGACTTCAAGAATACCATCGTGATCATGACGTCCAACATCGGCAGCCAGTACCTGATCGACGGGATCCGTCAGGATGGTACGGTGGATCCGGAGGTCAAGCAGAAGGTCGAGAATGACATGAAGCGTCACTTCCGGCCGGAGTTCCTCAACCGGATCGATGATATCGTCGTCTTCTCACCGCTGACCGAGGACCAGATCATGAAGATCATCGACCTGTCCATGAAGGACATCGAGCGGCGTCTTGCCGAGCGGGGGATCAGCCTGGAACTGACCGACGAGGCAAGGAAATTCATCGCCGACGAGTCCTACGACGCCCAGTACGGCGCCCGTCCGGTGAAGCGGTTCCTGCAGAGGAGCGTGGAGACGGAGCTGGCCGGCGAGATCATCCGCGGCAACATCATGGACGAAGACCATGTCGTCATCGATACCGACGGAGAGAAACTGACCTTCACTGCCCAGGGGCAGGTGATGTAACAGAAGCGGCATAAGTTGAGCCGGCTGCGAGAGCGGCCGGCTCTTTTGCTGCAAAGTTGCTGCCGATTGGGATATAATATATATGAATAGATTTGATAAAGGAGGAATCCAACATGCCGATCCTTGCAGCTTTTATGGTTCCCCATCCGCCTATGATCGTTCCGGCGGTCGGCCGGGGCGGGGAGGCGCAGATCAGGGAAACGACCGCGGCTTATGAGCAGGCAGCGGAAGAGATCGCGGCGCTGCAGCCGGACACGATCATTATCACCAGTCCCCATTCCATCATGTATGCGGACTATTTCCATATCTCGCCGGGGAAGGGGGCGGCCGGATCCTTCGCCGAGTTCGGCGCGCCTCAGGTCAGCTTTGACGAGGAGTACGACGAAGAGCTGGTGCGGGCGATCTGCGATCTGGCGGATCGAAACGGCTTTCCGGCAGGGACGCTGGGCGAGCGAAACAGACAGCTGGATCACGGGACCATGGTCCCCCTCTGGTTCATCCGACAGGCTTACGACCGCCTGCAGGGAGCCGGGCCCGAAGAGGAAGAAGCCGGCCAGGATAGCGCCGGGCAAAGTAAGGCCAGGCAGGATTTCCGCCTGGTGAGGATCGGTCTTTCCGGCCTGCCCCTCACGGATCACTACCGGCTTGGCCAGCTTTTGCGAAAAGCGGTCTTCGATACTGGGCGGCGGGCGGTCCTCATCGCCAGCGGGGACCTGTCCCATAAGCTGCAGGATTACGGGCCCTACGGGTTCGCGAAGGAGGGCCCTGCCTACGATGAGCGGGTCATGGATGTCTGCGGCCGGGCGGCCTTCGGGGAGCTGCTGGACTTTGAGGAGGATTTCTGCGAGAAAGCGGCCGAGTGCGGGCACCGGTCTTTCGTCATCATGGCCGGGGCTTTCGACGGGCAGGCGGTCCATGCGCAAAGGCTGGTCCACCAGGATGTGACCGGCGTCGGTTACGGGATCTGTACATTTTATCCCGGCGGGGCGGATGACTCACGCCGCTTTCTGGATCAGTACATGGAGAAGGCCCGGGAGGCCTGCGCCCTGCGCCGGGAAGGGGAAGACCCTTATGTGCAGCTGGCCCGGCGGGCCCTGGAGGCATACGTCCTCCGAAGGGAAGTGATCCAGCCGGAGGCTTCGGGAGCAGGCGGCAGCGGATCAGGCCCGGCGGACGGGACTGCCGATAATGAAGCTGCCCTGCCGGAGGAGCTGCTCACCACCCAGGCGGGAGCATTTGTTTCTGTTCATGAGGGAGGCGCCCTGCGGGGATGCATCGGGACCATCGGGCCGACCAGACCGACCCTGGCGGAGGAGATCATCGGCAATGCCATCAGCGCGGCCACCAGAGATCCCCGTTTCTCGCCCATCCGGCCGGAGGAACTTCCTCTGCTGGAGATCAGCGTGGATGTGCTGGGCCAGCCGGAGGACATCGACTCCGAGGATGACCTGGATGTGAAGCGGTACGGGGTCATCGTCACGAATGGAGGTCGGCGGGGACTTCTGCTTCCGGACCTGGAAGGTGTGGATACCGTCCGCAGGCAGGTGGAGATCGCTAAGCAGAAGGCCGGCATCCGGCCCGAAGAGAAGGTCAGCCTGCAGCGCTTTGAAGTCATCCGCCACGAATAGGAGGTAAGGCCATGGCCAGGTGTCATGTGTGTTTCAGACATTGTGAAATAGAGGAAGGGCAGCTGGGCTTTTGCGGGGCAAGGACCGGTGGACAGGCGGGCCGGGGGACTCCGGTGAATTACGGGCTGATCACCGCCCTGGCCCTGGATCCCATCGAGAAAAAGCCTCTGCGGAATTTTCATCCCGGAAGCCTGATCCTGTCGGCGGGAAGCTACGGGTGCAATCTGCGCTGTCCTTTCTGTCAGAACAACAGCATCTCCTGGTCGGAGGAAGCCATGCAGCTGGCCAGGCAGGCCGCCGCGGAAGATATGTCAGGGAACTGCCGGCGGGTCAGTCCGGAGGATCTGGCCCGGACGGCTGACCGGTACCGGTCCCGGGGAAACATCGGCATTGCATTCACCTACAATGAGCCTTTGGTGGGCTATGAATTCGTGCGGGATACGGCCAGACTGGTCCACGAAAAGGGAATGAAAAACGTCCTGGTGACCAACGGAACGGCGGAGCGGGAAGTGCTGGAGGAGCTGCTTCCCT
>CAMOZS010000112.1 GCA_946631075.1 uncultured Bacillota bacterium
ATTCTTAAATGACGGGTTGACAGAAATCGTCATCCTCCGGCGAAGGAATTGTAAGTGGTCTGTCCAAAGCGTGCCGCGCTGGCCGCCGGTCCTTACTGGTGACCGGTGCGGCCAGCTATAAGGCGAGCACGCTTAGCGAGACAGACCTCCGATCGCTCAGGTTAGAGCGATCGGTCCCATTGCCTTTTTTTCCTGTTTGTGGTAATATAAAAATCTGATCAAAAAAGAGAAAGAGGGTTGGATAAATGCAGAATAATATGATGGGACAGAACATAATCATAACGGAGCGATGCCAGAGCCTGAGACAGCTTGGCCGCAACGCTCTGCGCGGCAAATGGGGACAGGCCATCCTGGCCATGGTGATCTATACACTGGTCCTCAATGTTCCGATAGCCATCTTCGATAATCTTTTCGGCGTCAACATGGCCAATCTGTTCACCGACGAAGGATTTACCTACGACATGGATGTGGAGATGTATTCCCAGCTCTATAACTCCATGCCCCAGACCAGCATCCTGTCATCCATCTGGATGATCCTGATCACCGGAGCCCTGACCCTGGGCCTGATGATCTTTTTCCTGGCGGCCTTCCGTGGCCACAACGTGGTAGGCAAGGATGTCTTCCTGGGATTTGAACGTTTCGGCAAAGCCCTGGGCCTGCTCCTTTATCAGGCTCTGTTCATCTTCCTGTGGTCCATGCTCTTCATCATCCCCGGGATCATCGCTTCGATCCGTTACAGCCAGGCCTTTTTCGTCCTGGCCGACGATCCCAATAAATCCATCACCCAGTGCATGGACGAGAGCAAGTTCATGATGAAGGGGAACAAAGCCAAGTACTTCCTGCTGGGCCTGTCCTTTATCGGCTGGCTGGTCCTGTCCGTACTGCCCGGGTCCATCCTGGACGCCATCGCAGGGACAATGACCGACAGCAAGGCAGTCATCGCCATCGTTTCCGTCATCTCATCGCTCCTGCTCTGCCCGGTATACGCCTATATGTATTCCACCTTCGCCGGATTCTATGAGATCCTGGCGGGGCACCTGATCAAGGAGACCGCTCCGGCGCCCCTGTCCGTCGATCAGATCGAGGTCAACGCCAGCGTCGATAAGATCGCGGAAGTCATCGACGAAGTAGAGAACAACGCTCCGGCAGCTCAGCCGGAGGCTGCAGAAGAAGCGGCAGCAGAAGACATCACACCAGAAGCCCCGGCCCAGGGAGAAGCCCTGCCGGAGCCATTAGAGGAAGAAGATAAGTACAATGATTGAGATCAGAAAACTTAAGAACGGAGCATCTATAGTTATGGAACGGACGGATTTCGTCCGTTCTGCTGCCCTTGGCATCTGGGTCAGTACCGGCTCCGCCCATGAAAACGACGACAACTCCGGAGTATCCCATTTCATCGAGCACATGATGTTCAAGGGAACGGAGAAGAGGAGCGCCCGCCAGATCGCGGAGGACGTTGACCGGATCGGCGGCGTGTCCAACGCCTTCACCGGCAAGGAAGCTACCTGTTACTACATCAAGACCCTGTCCTCCAACATCTATCAGGGGGCGGAGATCCTCCTGGATATGGTGACCGGATCCACCTTCGACGAAGAGGAGATGAACAAGGAAAGGCAGGTCATCCTGGAAGAGATCAAGATGGTCAAGGACACCCCGGACGATGATGTCATGGACCTGATCTCCGAGCTGGTCTACGGCAGGAACGCCCTGGGCCGGACCATCCTGGGAACCCCCGAGTCCCTGGCCGGGATCGACCGGGCCAAGCTGACCGACTATTACCGCAGGGAGTATTCCAGAGACAGCATCATCATCGCCGTCGCGGGCAACTTCGATCCGGACAGGATCGTCAGCCTGTTCGAGGAAAGGCTGGACTGCCTGGAGGCGGAAAAGCCAGCCTTCGCGCCGGAGATCCACCCGTATAAGCAGCAGTTCCAGGTCCGGGTCAAGGACATCGAGCAGACCCACCTGTGCCTGGCCATCCCTTCGGTATCCCTGGCGGATGACCGCTATTACGCCTTCGTCCTGATGAGCAGCATCTTCGGCGGGAGCATGAGCTCGCGGCTCTTCCAGAATATCCGGGAGGAGAGAGGGCTGGCCTATTCGGTCGCTTCCATGAACGCTTTTGCCAGCAGGTCCGGCTTCTTCAACATCTACGCCGGCGTCGCCCACGATAAGCTGGAGGAGGCGGTCAAGGCCATCAAGCAGGAGATCGAGCAGCTCTGCCAGGACGGAGTCACCGACGACGAGCTGGCCATGGCCAAGGAACAGATGAAGAGCGTCTTCATCTTCGGTCAGGAGAACATCAACAGCCGCATGTTCAACATCGGCAAGAACAAGCTGCTCCTCGACCGGGTATTTGAAGCAGATGAGGTCCTGCAGGGCTACGACGACGTCACCAAGGAAGACATCCGGGAAGTGGCCGCCATGATCGGCGATTCCTCCGCCTACAGCGGGGCAGCCGTCACCGGCAGGGACTTCGACCTGGAGGCCATGATAAAAGCATGAAGATCCGCATGATCAGCAGGTCCGGCATCTATCCGGAATATGAAACGGAAGGCTCCGCAGGCATGGACATCCGGGCCTGGATCCCGGAGCCCATCACCATAGAGCCGGGAAAAAGGGCCCTGATCCCCACCGGCCTTTTCATGGAGATCCAGCCGGGATACGAGGTCCAGCTCCGGGCCAGGAGCGGCCTGGCCATCCGGCAGGGGATCTGCCTTGCCAACGGTATCGGCACCATCGACAGCGACTATCGGGGTGAGGTCAAGGTGGCCCTGATCAATCTGGGAGAGGAAGCCTTCACCGTATACAGCGGAGACCGGATCGCCCAGATGGTGGTCTGCGCCTATACCCGGGCCCAGATCGAGCCGGCACAGGAACTTGCAGAGTCCGGCCGGGGCAGCGGGGGATTCGGATCTACCGGAGTCGAATGAGAGAGGGAAAATGATCACACGCAGGCTTGTAGAACAACGTGAACACCAGATCCTTTCGGAATTTGCCGCAAAGGCTGATGAGAGCCGGGGCCGCCGGATGGAGGAGGAGGACTGTCCCATCCGGACCGTCTTTCAGCGGGACCGGGACAGGATCATCCATTCCAAGTCCTTTCGGAGACTTATGCACAAGACCCAGGTCTTTCTTGCGCCTGAAGGTGATCATTATCGTACCCGTCTTACCCATACCATCGAAGTATCCCAGATCGCCAGGACCATCGCCCGGGGCTGCGGCCTCAACGAAGACCTGACCGAGGCCATCGCCATGGGCCACGACCTTGGCCACACCCCCTTCGGACACAGCGGAGAGGGGATCCTGAACCGGGTCTACAGCCGAGGCTTCCGCCATAACGAGCAGAGCCTGCGGGTGGTTGACGTGCTGGAATCCGGCGGATCGGACCGGCGGGGCCTTAACCTGACCGAAGAGGTCAGGGACGGGATCCTGAACCACACCGGCCCGGGGATACCTTTTACGTTAGAGGGCCAAGTGGTCAAGATCAGCGACCGGATCGCCTACATCAACCACGACATCGACGACGCCATCCGCAGCGGAGTCATCACCGCCGACGATCTTCCCGAGGAGAGCCTGCGGGTCCTGGGCAGGACCCACAAGCAGAGGATCGACACCCTGGTAAACGACATGATCCGCCATACGGACGGACAAGAAAGGGCAGGGATGAGCGAGGAGAAGACCCGGCTGATGAACGAGCTTCGGGCCTTCATGTTCCGCAATGTCTACCACAGCCCCCTGGTCAAGCGGGCAGAGGACGTAGCCAAGAGCGAAAGCGTGATCACCTCTCTCTTTGAATACTATCTGGACCATCCGGAGGAACTTCCGGCCGATCTTCGGGCCATGACGGATGAGTACGACAACGAGGAGCTGGCCAAGGACCATGTGGCCAGCATGACCGACCGCTACGCCCTCAATCTCTACAACGAACTCTTCGTGGTCAAAGGCTGGCGATAGGGCCGGCAGGGCATGTGTAACATTTCCTCATTTCGCGTGTAGAAATCTAACGAGAAGAACACAGCGAAAGGGGAAAACACCATGATAAAGCACATGCTCATACCGATTCTGATTTTTACCGGTCTCTTCCTGATAGGAATTGTGACCCACTATTGACCAATTAAAGAAAGCAAACAGTTTACGACTTGTAATGATTTGACCCTGTCTTCACTTGTATCAATCATTACTTTTTTCATCGCATAGACTTGCATGTGAAAATTGGTCATGCTTTTCTCTGCAGAGACTCGTCATTATCATGACATTTCAAGATATCAAAAGCAATAACGATCAAATCAATCGTCAGCGAAGAGGCAAATGAAGCTGCATATAATGAAAAGTCATGATAATAACCCCAGGGCATCTTTAAGAATCATTACTGTTCCTTTTCCGCTCCTACAAATCAGACAACAAGGAAGAAATGGAACGGCTGCTCCGCAGCGGCTGAAAGGGGGTGCCGGTGCTGGCGCATACACGGGCACCTTTTTGTTTGTGGGCTGCTCTGCGCCGGTCTTTTTGGGAGACCGTCGCTATCGCAGCCAGGATCGACCGGGTGCATGGCAGCCGCAGCGGGCAGAGGAGGTTTTCGCCGCCCCCATGTTACAAATTCAAAGTAAATTTGATTCCTCACCCCGAACCGTATATACTATATCTACGAATAAAAATGATTACGAGGAGTTAAAACAAACCATGACCATGAGACCAAAAATGAGCGCGATCACAACCAAAGTCACCCACCGCCGAGTCGTCATCGTCGGCGCCGGCTACGTGGGCGCATCGATCGCATACGCCCTTACCATAACCAACCTGGCCCGCGAGATCATCCTGATCGACATCGACGAGCAGAAGGCCATCGGCGAATCCCTGGACATCCAGCACGGCATCCCCTACATGGGCGTCTCCAAGGTCCGCGCCGGCGGATACGAAGACTGCGCCGAGTCCGACCTCATCATCGTCACCGCAGGCCGTAACCGCCGGGTAGGCGAGACCCGTCTTGAAATGGCCGCAGACAACATCGGCATCATCCGTGACGTGGCCAATAAGATCAAGCCCCACTATAACCACGGGCCCATCATCATCGTATCCAACCCCGTGGACATCCTGACCCTGGAATGCGACCGGATCCTGGGCCTTCCCAACGGATTCGTCTTCGGCACCGGCTGCATCCTGGACACTTCCCGCCTGATCCGTTCCATCGCCCGCTACACCCACCTCAAGATCGAAGCCATCAAGTGCAACGTAGTAGGGGAGCACGGCGACTCCCAGTTCCCTGTCTGGTCCCGCCTGGCCATCGCCGGTCAGCCCATGGAGGAATACTGCGAGAACGTAGGCCTGGCCTGGGGCGATCGGGAGAAGAACATGCTCTATAACTACGTCAAGGGCATGGGAGCCCACATCATCGCGGCCAAAGGCAAGACCCATTACGGCATCGCCACCTGCGTATGCTCCATCGCGGACGCTGTCTTAAACCAAAGGCTGACCATAGCGCCGGTAACAAGCCCTCTGCAGGGCGAATACGGCATCGAAGGAGTATCTCTTTCGGTACCGTCCATCATCGGGGTCAATGGCGTCGAGCAAAGGCTGGAGGAGCGCTGGTCAGACGAGGAATATGAGAAACTAAAAAAAAGCGCTGCCGCAGTAGAGGCAGCGATGAAGGCTCTTCCATAAGAAGGGAAGCCTTATAGATCCTTGAGCTTTTTGAGATAGAATATGGTCACGAACCCGCCAAGTACCAGCAGGATATATCCGGTGTTTGGATTGGATACCTGGAAGTATTCCGTGATGAAGCAGATGCCGGTGATGGCAACGACCATGCCGAAGGCGCAGGCCAGTAT
>CAMOZS010000113.1 GCA_946631075.1 uncultured Bacillota bacterium
AGCGCCGGGCTTCCTGAGCAGGGGACGCCGCCTCCTGGGAGGGACGCAGATCCACGTCTTTGCCCTGGGTCCGCTCGTGCTCCACCGCCATTTCCTCCGGGCGGAAATGCTCCACGACCACTGCCTGATCGGTCTGATCCAGGTAGTTCATCACCGCGGCTGCACCAGCCTTGCCCGCGTCCACTGAGCTCATGTTGAAGTCTCCGATGGCGAAGACCCCCCGCATGCTGGCCGCAAGACGGCTGTTGACCTTGATGTATCCCTTGTCATCCAGATCCAGATAAAGGTTCTTCAGGGAGATGGTCGTAAGGTCCGGCTTCTTTCCCTGGCCGAACACCACCGTGTCGCAGGGCACGCCCAGGCTGCTTCCGGTCTCCGTGATCGTGCAGCTTACGCTGCTCACCGCCCCCTTCTCTGTGTTGATCTGGCTGACCGTCACGCCGGTGACGATGTTGATCCCTTCTTCCAGGAGCAGGTCTACGCAGCCGGTCTTGATCTGCAGTTTGCCACGGCCGCAGTCGGACAGCAAGGTCACGTCGCGGCAGATCCGCTTCAGGGCCCGGGCCGCGTCAACAGATGTCTCGTCGCTTCCCGCGACCACTGCTCTTGTCCCCAGTTCCACCGGCCGCCTTCCCTGGTTCATCTCCTGCATGAGGCGGACGATATCATAGACCCCGCGGGCATCGGCGCCGGGGATCTTGGGGACTGCCCCCAGGCTTTCCCCTACGGCAAACAGTACCGCGTCATATTCCTTGAGCATATCCAGGATATCCGGACGGACGCCGCCAGTCGTGTTATAAAAGACCGGTATTCCTGATGCTTCGACTTTTTTCAGTTCCTGGTCCATCCGGCCCCGGTCGAACCGCCGGTTGGTTGCCAGCCAGCGGCTGCTTCCTCCCAGGCGGCTGGTCTTTTCGAAGATGGTCGGGCGGACGCCCTTCCTTGCCAGGCTGATCGCCGCGGTTATCCCAGCGATGCCTCCGCCGACCACAGCCACTCTCCGGCTGCCGTCAGCCTGGGCCGGTCCGTCATTGCGGAAGAATTCCGGCATGTCTTCCGCCACGCCGGCAAGCCGCAGGATGGGGATGATATCTCCAGCCGGCGCTTCCTCGCCCGGCCTTCCGATGGCTTCCCGTTCCTCTTCCCATGCCGCGTTCTCCGGATAGATGGTCTCACCTGCCGGAGCATCTTCGTAGGTCGGCAGGCCCACGGTCTCTCCCGCGCTGCGAAGGTCCGCGTCGATCGCCCGGGCCGCCATCCGTCCGGCTGCCAGAGCTTCCACGACCGAGGATGTCTCTCCGGTCACTTCTCCGCAGGCGTAGATCCCCGCCTTATTGGTCCTTCCCGCGGCATCGATCCGGATGCTCCCGTCGGGATGGGTCTCGGCTTTGATGATGTGCTCCACCCGGCACTTCTGATCGAACTCAAATACGATGGCGTCACAGAAAAGGTTGCTGGCGTGGCTGCCATCCAGGATCTCAACCGCCTTGACGCCCTCAGCGTCCCGAATGACCTGTCCGATGCCGGTCACCTGCCGGATCTCGATCCCGGCGGCGGCGCAGACCGACCTGGTCTCCTCGTCAAAATCCCGTTTTCCCTCCTTCTGAGGGATCATGCAGATGACCTGCTTGCCTCTGGCCGCCAGGACCTGGGCGATATCGGACGCCATCCGGCCTCCGCCGACCACGATGACCTTGTCGCCTATAGACTCAAGACCTTCCGGAGCATTGTCCTGCTCTCTTCTGCTGTAGCCGCCGTCGTTGGCTTCCTTCAGCAGGTCCGCCGCGTCGTAAACGCCCCGTCCCATGGTCCGGTCAGGATTATCGGAATCTGTTCTTCCCATAGCAAAAAGGATGGCCGCGAACCCTTCGCTTCGGATCTGTTCCAGGGAATAGTTCTCCCCGATCACGTGATTGTAGCGGATCTCGATCCCCGTCTCGGTCAGCCGGTCGATCTCTTCGTGGAGCCTTTCCTTATCCAGACGGAAATCGGGGATCCCCCAGCTCATGGCTCCGCCCAGCCGGTCCCGTTTCTCGAAGATGGTGGGCCGGTAGCCGGCTCTTCTCAGCTCAAAGGCTGCCATGATCCCTGCCGGGCCGCCTCCGATGATGGCGATCCGGTCAAAGGCCGGCTTGGTAAAGTTATATCTGGGCGGCTGTGCCTGACGGACCACATCCCGCTCCAGGATCCTCATGTCCAGCGGCTGTCTTCCGATGTTGCGCAGTTTGCATGAATCGTGGCAGGGATAGCTGCATACCTCCGCGCAGATCCATGCCAGTGGATTGTGGTCGATGATATGGGTATAGGCTTTTTCTTTTTCCCCTTCCGCTTCCAGGGCGGCCACTGCCTGGGGGATGACCCCCATCGGGCAACCTGTGCTGCAGCTTCCGGAAGCCAGGTTGCATCCGGTCCCGGAAAAAACGCCGGAAACGGCTTTCTGATATTCTTTCATGGCGCCGGTGGGGCAGATCCTGCTGCACTCCCGGCAGTTGATGCACCGCCCGGTATCGACCCGGGCCTGCACCTTTTTATCAAGTGTCAAGGTGAATTCCATTTCGGTAGGCCTCCTGTTATTTCTTCTCCGTACCTTCTTCCTGCCCCGGTCCCTCGGTCAGGTATTTCCATTCTTTTGACGGCAGCAGGCTCTCCAGCATGGCGTCGATCTCCGGCTGGTTCAGTTCTTCGATCCCCTTCTGACGGACCCATTTGCCGCAAAGGCGCAGGAATCCGTAGGTCTGCACTCCATGCCACAGGGCATCCAGATCCCGAAAATATTTCAGGAAGTAGAGCCGGACCTCGGGGTCCGGGAGAAGCTTGTCCAGATTTTGCATCTCTTCGCTCTCATCGTAGATATTGCCGGTGTCCCGGAGCATCTGCCCGATCTGTCCTTCGATCTCCTGCAAGCGCTTGCGGCCCTTGCGGCCCTTGTATCTGATCTGGTATTTTTCCTGCAGTTCCATGTCTGCATCCTCCTGTATTTCAATGTGTCAGCCACATATTGCTGTTTTGGTCATACGTAATTACATTATACAGGCTTTGCCGGCTGATTTGAAGAAAAACAGGCAAAAAAAGGAAGGAAACCGGCAAGAAAAAAGACGTCCGGCTGACCGGGCGTCTGATCTTCTGAATGTTCGGTTTAGAGTCCGTACTTGTTCTTGAACTTCTCAACACGTCCACCACGCTGTGTGAACTTCTGCTGACCGGTAAAGAACGGATGGCAAGCGGAGCAGATATCTGTTCTGATCTCAGCCTCTGTGGACTTGGTCATGAACGTATTGCCGCATGCGCAAGTAACTTTACATTCCTTGTACTCAGGATGGATTCCTTGTTTCATGCTATTCACCTCTTTCTTAAGCTCAGGGCATCTGCCGCTGCGCATCAAAATCAAACTGCTGCCTGTCGCAGCCTGTATACTATATCATACAAAGGCTGGAGATTGCAACAGGAAATTTCATTTATTGTCCGGATTTCTCAGCCTCCTCCCGGCCCCAGTCCTCTCCCAGAAGATCGTCCAGATAGTCATTGATCTCGCGGAAGTCGATGACCAGTTCTCCTCCGAAAATACCCACCGGGACCTGGTCCCGCATGGTAAAGAGCCCGATGCTGTCGCCGTCTTCAAAGCCGTAAACGATCACCCGGCGGTCCCTGGGATCGACCAGCCAGAGCTCCCGAACCCCGGCCCGGGCGTATTTACCGGCCTTGATGTGCAGGTCCTTCTTCCTTGTCGATGGCGACAGGATCTCGATCACCAGATCCGGCGCCCCCTCGATCCTGCGGGCGATCACCTGGTCCCGCCGGCAGACCACCAGGACATCCGGCTGCAGTATGGTCCGGTCGTCCATATCCAGCCGCACGTCGGTGGGCGCTATGCTGATGACGCACCTGCCCTTGTGACTGAAGATGTGTTCCCTGATCCTGCTGCCAAGGTACAGGAGGATCTGCTGATGAGCTGTGGCCGGCGCGGTCATGTCATAGATCACGCCGTCGATCAGCTCCGCCCGCTGGTCATCGGGCAGAGCATAGTAATCTTCAAGGGTGAAGTCACCCTGTTTCTTCCCCCGCCATCCATCGTATTTATCCCTGCTGGCTCCGGCCTTATAGATAAACGAAGACTCTTTCAGAAAGTTCCGCCCGTCCGCGTTAGCACTGCCCGCCTCCAGAAACATCTTCTCCAGGGCCTGGAGGGTGGCGTATCTGGGCGACCTGGTCTGGCCGCTGAAGATCTTCTGCACCGTCCCAAGCGGCACCCCTGACAGCTCCGAGATCTTCTCATAGGAATATCCCAGCTCCTGTTTCCTGCGGATCATCTCATCTATCGTCATCCTGCCCACCTCCTGTTTGTGAAGGCATTACACCATTTGTTATGAAAACATTACACCATGCTCGGCCCTATGTCAACCGAATATGGTGTATTTTTGGTGTGTTTTACGGTGTTTTTTTGGTGTGTTTGCGGTCAGGTCCCGGGCAGGCTGACCTTATCCAGGATCCCTCTCATCTTCGCCAGGAAGACTCCGTAGTTGGTCATGGGAACGCCGGCCTCCCGCGCCATCCGAATCCGGTGGGTCACCAGGCTCCGGTTGAACATGCAGGCCCCGCAGTGGATGATCAGGTCGTACTGTTTCAGCGCCTCCGGATCCGGGAAGTCCTTTCCCCGCACACCGGTGATCTCCACCCGCTCGCCCAGCTTTTGCTTGAGCAGGCGGGGGATCTTCACTGTGCCGATGTCCTCGTTCTGCGGCACGTGAGTGCAGGCCTCGGCGATCAGGACCCGAAAGGGGGACCCGGCAGTTTTGGCGGCTTCGAGGGCTTCGCCGGCCTTGTTCATCGCATCGTCTATTACCGATACGCCATCGACGAAGGATTCGATGTCTCCCTTGGCTGCCGCCATCAGGATGGAGAAGGAAGTCAGCCGGCTTCCCTCCGGCTTCTTCTCGTAGACTTCCCTGAAGCACTGGGAATCGGTGATGATCAGATCCGGCTGCCGGCCAAGGCTCTGCAGGGATCGCTCAAGCCCGTCCAGAGTGGTCGAGACCACGGTGCAGCCGCGGTCCAGCAGCTCCCGGATGGTCTGGACCTGAGGCAGGATCAGCCTGCCTTTTGGCGCCTGGATGTTCTGGGGCATGACCAGAAGGGCCAGGCCCTGGTCTTCGATCAGCCCGGCAGTCATCTGCTTCCGAAGGATCCCTTCCGGGACCGCCTCCGCGATGGCCTCCCGAAGGGCGTCGATGCCTTCACCTGTCCTGGCGCTGACCGGGATAGGCGAAAGCGCCACCCGGCCCGCCATCTCCCGGACGGCGGCCCTGCCCACTTCATTGAGCTGGTCCCACTTGTTGATCACCGCGATGACCGGAACCTCTTCCTCCCGCAGTCTGCCGATCCACCGGCCCTCTGGTCCTTCATCCGCGAAGTCAAGGCCCGCAAGCTCCGCGTAGTCAAGGCCCGCAAGACCTGCCAGTTCCGCGCCGTCCAGGACCAGGACCGCGACATCCGTCTGCCCGATGGTCTCCGCCGTCTTCGCGACCCGCAGCTGTCCCAGCTCTCCTTCATCATCAAATCCGGCGGTATCGATAAAGACGACCGGTCCGACCGGATGGAGCTCCATGGCCTTAAAGACCGGGTCGGCTGTCGTCCCTGGGGTCTGGGACACGATGGCCAGTTCCTGCCCGGTCAGGGCGTTGATCAGCGAGGACTTGCCGGCGTTGCGGCGTCCGAAGATCCCGATATGTATTCTGTCCCCGCGGGGGGTGTCGTTCAGAGTCATTGTTCCAACGCTCCTGATCTGTTGTCTTTTTTCGACCTGATT
>CAMOZS010000114.1 GCA_946631075.1 uncultured Bacillota bacterium
AGGAGCTTGATATCGACGGAGGGGCTGTCGCTCTGCCGGGAGATGATGGTGACCTTGTCCCGGGTCTTTCTCAGCTTCAGAGGAGCGTAGACCAGCCGCATCAGGAGCACAGTTATTTGCAGGATCAGCCGCTTCATTGTTCCGATCCAACCTTATTGAGTTCCCGGATCATGGCTCTGGCTTTGTCCAGTTTCTTCTGGGCTTCCTCCATCTTGAGCCTGGCTTCCTCCGACCCTGTCCTGGCAAACTCCGCCTCGGCGAGAGCCAGTTCCTTCTTGGCCCTTCTCCGTCTCTTGGCCGCCTTTCCGGCGTCTTCGTAGAGGGCGATGGCCTGATCGATATCCCCGTCGTACTTGAGCTGTCCGTTGACCAGATAGATCCCCCTCTTGCAGAACTGTTTGGCCGTGCTGGTCGAGTGGGTAACGAAGAGAAGGGTGACATTATCGTTTTCGATCACCTCGTTGACCCGGTCCAGACACTTGCTTCGGAATTCCTTGTCCCCCACGCTCAGGGCCTCGTCCACGATCAGGATCTCCGGACGGATGTTGACGTTGACCGCGAAGCCCAGCCGGGCTCTCATGCCGGAGGAATAGGTCCTGACCGGCTGGTCTATGTATTCACCGATATCGGCGAATTCGATGATCTCATCTTCCAGACTCTTGATCTCATCGTCCAGAAGACCGCACAGCTGTCCCTTGAGGAAGATGTTCTCCCTGCCGGTCAGCTCCGGGTCGAATCCGGAAGTCAATTCCAGAAGAGCGCTGACTCTTCCCCGGACGTCGATGGTCCCCTTGGTGGGATAGGAAACGCCGGTGATCATCTTCAGGATGGTGGACTTGCCTGCCCCGTTCCTGCCGAAAAAGGCGACTGTTTCTCCCCGGGCTACCTGGAAGGTCACATCCCGTACGGCCAGCTTTTCCTTGTAGGGGACTTTCTTGGAGAAGACGCCCAGCAGCCTTTTCTTGTCGTTCTTATAGAGTTTGAACCTCTTTGTCACATGATTAAAATCGATGATGATATCTTTTTTCATGAATGCCTCTCCTGCTCCATTGCCTTACAGAACGTCCGGGATCTCTCTGATCAGCTTGCGGTAGCTCCAGAACCCCGCCAGGACCATGACCACCAGCATGCCCATGAAGATCCCAAGCTGCAGGGGCTCCTCCCAGAACCAGGTGTCATAGATAAAGCAGTTGCGGTATCCCGTCGCAAAATAGGTGACCGGGTTGAAATACAGCAGCTTCTGCAGCCATGGAATGGTGATCTTGTTGACATCCCACAGGATTCCGGACATCCAGAAGATGGGCTGTTTGATCGCCTTGATCAGGTTCTGCCAGTCCCTGCTCATGGCGCCCAGCATCGAGGAGAACATGGCCCAGAAGATGAAGAACATGAGCATGAAGAACATGTAAAATGGGATCTGCAGCCAGTACAGGGTCGGGAAATGACCCGTACCGATGAAGATCAGGATAACGATGAGCAGAAGGCCGATGTGCAGGGCCAGCTGGGCCAGGGCCACGAAGGTAGGGATCGTGGAGACCGGAAATTTCATCTTGGTTACCAGGTAGCGGTATTTGCGGATGGCATTGGTCCCTCCAGTGATCATATCGCTCATGAAGAACCAGGCGCTGAATCCGGGGATCATCCACAGGATGAACGGAAATCCGTTCACCGGGCCTCCCCCTCTCAGCCCGTAGGTAAAAGCAAACCAAAACACGGCGATGGTCATGGAAGGTTTGATCAGGGCCCAGGCCCATCCCAGGGCCGCCCCGCTGTAGGTCTTCGTGATGTCCGCCTTGGCCAGTTTCAGAATCTGCCTCCGCCATTCGATGTGTTCATTGATTATTGCTTTTAACGTTGACATTCAGTCTCCCTTGTACAAAACAAAACGACAGCACCATGAGGACCATCACAGGGATGATTCTCATGATGCTTTTAACTTCTGACTCTATATATTCTCTCTATGATCTAGAATACCAGGACCTTGGTCCCCTTCGGGCAGTGATCCCAGATCCACTCCGCGTTGTCGTTGGCGTTGCGGATGCAGCCGTTGGACTTGATGTGGCCCAGATATCTTACCCAGTTATATCCTGCGTACTGAGCCGGCTTGATCCCGTGGAGGGCGTTGAGGGTGGAGAAGCAATTCCAGTAATGGATGTGGTGTCTCCACTCGATCCTCTTGCCGATGGAGCAGTTTCCTGTCGGCGAGGGAGCTGACGCGGAACCGGAGGAGCAATCCCATACCTTGATCTGTTCCCATCTCTTGCCGTCGTCGGCCTTCTGGAAAATATGTACCTGCTGTGTGTACAGGCTTGCCCAGATCAGATACTTCTTGCTGGTCTTGCTGGGTCTGGCAAACTTCAGGTTCTTGTTGTTGATGAAGTATTCAGCCTCTTCCTCGGAATAATCCTTGGATGTGGAATAGTAGGCCTTGCGGTTCTTGGCTCTGACGTTCATAAATCTGAAGTGGGCGCCCTTCTTGAAGAAGGAGTATTTGCCGCCGCCGTAGCCGTCGGTCATGATCTTCATGCCCCTCTTGAGCTTGAAGTGCTTCTTGCCGTTGGTACTGGTCAGAGTCGTTCCGCTCTTGATGGTGCAGCGGATCCTGAGCTTGCTGACGCACTGTCTCTTCTTGAGGGTCCTGACCTTGGACTTGACCAGCTTGGTGGTCTCGGTGTACTTGGACTTGCTGTCATCCGCGTAGACGACGTATCTTGCGGCGTAGACCTTGTAGCTGTACTTCTTGTACATCTTGACCGTGCCCTTGACATTGTTCTCCCAGAAGGGGTGCTTAGCAACGCTGGGCTTCAGCTTGCCGTCGGTGGACTTATAGGCACCCAGCTTGGCCAGGTTTCTCGGCCAGCCCTTCTTGCCCCACTTCTTGTCCCCTCTCATGATGAGATAGGTGTCGGCATCCTCGACCTTGTTCCACTTGAGCTTGATCTCCTTGTAGCCTGCCAGGGCCTTGAGTCCGGTGACCCGGGCCACGGTCGGCTTCTTGATGGTGAATTTCACCGGAACAGTCTGTCCCGCGTAGGCGGAACCTTCCGCTCCCTTAACGATGGCCTTGGGCCACTTGGCCGAAACAGCCTTGTTGTGCTCGAAGGTAACGGTATAATCCATTCCCTCGGTCAGCACCGTCTCTCCGTCCTTAACGACCAGTTCCGGTTCGATGGCCGAACCGGTATAGACCTGGGCCGGGATCGGATCGACCGTCATGGTTCCTGCGGCTAATTCCATGCCTTCATCCAGTGTCGCCTGATCTTCAGGCTGGACTTCAGGCTGGACCTCAGGCTGGACCTCATCGGTCAATTCGCCGCCTTCCGGCGCTGTCTGCTCTTCAGTGACCTGGGTATCGGTCTGGATATCCAGGTCAGCATTCTGCTCTGTTGCGAATGCAGTTGTCCCCGTCATCGTGACCAACATGAACAATGAAGTCACGATCCCGATTAACCTCTTATGTTTGACCATAATCTTAACTCCTTTTTATGTCCGCTTCTTCTTATCCAAATAAAAGTAACTCTAATCTATAATATTGTACCAAGAATCGGACCAATAATCAAATGAAATCTCTCTTTTTCCCCGTCTTCATGTCCGGCCCGGACTTGATAAACCCTGCCAAACATATTACAATATATAGTAACTATCGCGCACATGAGAGGAGATTCCATGCTGTATTCTGTTATTATCCCCTGCTACAAATCATCTCACACGATCCGTCAGGTCGTGGAGCTGACCATAGATGAGCTGCAAAAGCTGGGCAAGACCCCCTTTGAATTCGTCCTGGTGGATGACGCATCGCCGGACGAGGGGCAGACCCTGGATGAACTCCACCGTCTGGCCGGGGATCACGACAGCGTGAGGATCGTGGAACTGGCCAAAAACGCCGGCCAGCACAACGCGGTCATGGCCGGTCTCAACGAATGCCGGGGGGATGTGATCATCTGCATGGACGACGACCTGCAGACCCACCCTTCCCAGCTGCCCGCCCTCTTCGAGGGTTTTGACCGGGGCTATGACATCGCCTACGGATACTATCCGGAGAAGAAGCACTCCGCTTTCCGCAATTTCGGAAGCTGGGTCAACTACATGTCCGTAAGGATCCTGATCAACAAGCCCAAGGAACTGAAGACGTCCAGCTTTTGGATCATCCGACGCTTCGTCCGGGACTACGTGATCCAGTACCGGAGCTCCTTCACCCACCTGCAGGGGCTTTTCCTGCGGACGACAAAGAACATCATCAGCGTGCCCATCCAGCACTTCGACCGGGCCTACGGCCAGTCCGGCTACACCATGAAAAAGCTGGTCAGCCTCTGGTCCAATATCATGGGTTACTCCATCGTTCCCCTCCGCATGGCAAGAAACGTCGGCTTCTTCTTCTCCCTGATCGGCTTTCTGGGAGCCATCGCCATCGTGCTGAAGAAGCTGCTGGCGCCCACCAGCGCCGTCGGATGGTTTTCGATGATGGCGGCTATCTTCTTCTTCTCGGGGCTGATCATGATGTTCCTGGGCATCATCGGAGAATACCTGGGACGGATGTATCTGGCTCAGGGCAACAATCCCCAGTATGTAGTGCGCCGCATCTACACAGGAAATGACACAGAACAGAAACACGGAGACTGATATACTATGAAAAAAATCCTTATCCTCGGCGCCGGGATCTACCAGGTCCCCCTGATCAGAACGGCAAAACGCCTCGGCATCTATACCATCGTCGCCAGCATCCCCGGAAACTATCCCGGATTTGAACTGGCGGACAAAGTCTATTACGAAAACACCACCGATGTGGAAGCTATCCTGGAGATCGCCCGCAGGGAGCAGATCGACGGGATCATCACTACCGGGACCGATGTGGCCGTGATCACCATCGGCGAAGTCTGCGACCAGCTGGGCCTGACCGGCCTTTCCGCTCACTCCGCCCAGATCGCGACCGATAAACTCAAGATGAAGACCTGCTACGAGAAGTTCGGCGTCCGGACAGCCCGCTTCCGCCGGATCTCTTTTGATGATGAGAACTATGAAGAGAAGATCGGCCAGCTGACCCTTCCGGTCATGTTCAAATCCGTGGACTCCTCCGGAAGCCGGGGCATCATCAAGGTCAGCGATCCTTCGGAATTCGAGGCGGCCAAGGCGGAGGTCCTGGCCAATACCCGCAGCGATTACTTCATCGTGGAAGAATTCCTGGAGGGAGAAGAATTCGGGGCCCAGGCCTTCGTCCGGGGCGGCCAGGTACAGTTCATCCTTCCCCACGGAGACTATGTCTTCAAGGGGGACACGGGCGTGCCCATCGGCCACTTCGCCCCCTACGACCTGACTCCGGAGATCGTCGAGGACGCCAGGGAACAGCTCCGCCTTGCCATCAGGGCCATGGAACTGGACAACTGCGCCATCAACGCCGACTTTATCCTCTGCGGGGGCAAGACCTATGTCCTGGAGATCGGGGGAAGGTCCGGCGCCACCTGCCTGGCTGAACTGGTTTCCATCTATTACGGATATGATTATTACGAGAAGATCCTGCAGACGGCCCTGGGAGAAGAAGCGGACTTCCGCCCGGCGGACGGATCCGATCCCGATTCCTGCCAAGGGGTCCCCAATGCCAGCATGCTGCTGATGAGCGACCGGGACGGACACATCCTCTCCCAGTCCTATGATGATCCGGGCGATCCGGACATCGTCAGCGTCCAGTTCGATCACCAGCCGGGAGATCCGGTCCATAAATTCCGTGTCGGCCCCCACCGGATCGGCCATGTCA
>CAMOZS010000115.1 GCA_946631075.1 uncultured Bacillota bacterium
GCCTGGGTAATGGGGGCGGCCTGTGCGGCATTTTTGGCAGAAGCGTCAACGCATCTCCCCTTAAAACCCTACTGTACGTTGATGATATCTTCAAAAATGGCTCGCTTACTGATGAGCTGCGCCAGGGTCATGGTCCCATGAATAATCCCCGCTTCGACGCGGGGATGGTCTGAGTTCTCAATCTCTTGGTTCCGGGTTCAGCGCCTTGAGCTTGCGGCGGACCAGGAAGAAGTGGATGAGGCCGATGGCCTCCAGGACCGGCGCCAGAAGCATGATGATCACGCCAAGGGTCACGATAGTCTGGTTGTTGACGAATTCAAACATGCCGATGCCGGCGGCCAGAAGGGCGATGGCGGTTCTGGTATAGGCCAACAGGGTCTGGGAATTGGTCAGCGATGTCCGCTCGAAGGCCATGACGGTCCGTTCTATGGCCATGGCGGTACGTTCCTCAGCCATGGCCGTCCGCTCGCTGGACATCTCCGTCCTCTCATAGGCCATCTCGTCCTGAGTCATGTTTTTTGTGATCTCTTTTGTGTTCATATCCATTTTATCCTCTGCCATCAGTTTACAATGGAAAGCCGCGGCAGTCAATCGGCCCCGCGTCCTCGGGATCACTTCAGCCGGAAGCCCTCGATGGTATCATCATCACAGATTCCGTAGATATAGTCGCCGATCCAGACACAGCGGCTGACCGTTCCCCTGGTCTCAAGATCCTGCAGGGTCTCCAGCTTACCAGCCTTTGCGCGGAAAACGAGAATGCCGTAATTTCCGTCAGCTTCGGCAGAGTCCTCCTCCGCGAAACCTTCTCTTTCAGCGATCGCGATATCATCCTCGAGCCAGTCATCAGAGTAGCGCTCATAAGGGATGGCGTAGTAGCTTGCGTCCGGGCCGACCAGAAGAGCCTTGTGCTCGTACTGGACCGGGCTGTACATGTCCGGGAACTCCTTGCTGTCCGCCACGGCCGGGGCCGATGGATCGCTGATGTCGAAGAGGGCCAGCTTGACTCCGTCGGTCGCTTCGCCAAATTCCGCCGTCTCGGTGGAGAAGCCCAGGCCCAGCATGTGATCCTGGTCGCAGGGGACCAGAAGGGTGGAGAATCCGCTGATCTTCACGTGACCCTCGATGACCGGGTTTGCCGGATCGGAAAGGTCGATGATGAAGAGGGGGTCGGTCTCCTCGTAGGTGATGACATAGGCCTTGTCCTTGATGTAGCGGACAGCCTCGATGTGCTCGTCCCTGGCAAAGCCCCTGCAGGAGCCCAGCTCTCTCATCTTCTCATCCAGGAGGAAGAGATTGTTGACATCTGTGCCGTCCACATCCGATGTGGTAGCGATCCGGAGGATCCCGTCTTTCTCGTCCAGAGAGAACTGGTCGTTTACCGATCCGTCCACGATGGCGGTGGCCTGGCAGCGGACCTTGCCCTTGCTGAGGGAGACCTTCAAAACCTGGGTCTTCCAGTCCATAGATAACTCGGGCAGGTAGATCTCTTCGACATCGGTATCGGCCGTGTCAGCATTCTTTTCGGAGTCTGCGTCTTCATAGCCGGAGCCCAGCACGTAGGCCCCCCTGGAAGGGATAGAGCCGGTGACGTAAAGGTTCTCTCCGTTACAGTAGATCTCATCGGAGCATCCCAGGATGGCCTTGGTCTTCACCGTATCTTTGGAGAAAGTGCCGGCGGACAGGTCCAGCAGTCCGACCACGGTAAAGGTCGGGCTGGTGATCTTCGGGAAGGAGCAGATGTCCCCGATGGGAAGATCCTGCAGGCCTGTGGCCGAATAGGAGACCTGGGGAATGGATTCTTCCGGCAGCTGGGAATCGACCCACTGGTTGGTCACAAGACAGACATGATCGCCGATAAGGCGGGAGCTCAGGTACATGCCGCTCTGGGTATAACGGTTGATCTGTCTGGGATCGGTCCGGTCGGAGATATCATAGACCGTTACCGCCGTGACATTCGTGTCGATCCGGCCCTTGTTCAGGCCATCGCTCTGTCCTTCGCTGTCCCAGGCGATGACGATCAGCTGGTCTCCCCGGACGAAGAGGTCATAGACATAGCCGCTTACGCTGGCGTTGACCGTGCTGACCCTTTTGGCTTTGCCCTTTTTGGCCTCAGCGATGATGATATTGTTTTCAGCAGTGGAAAGATAGTAGATGTAGCGGTCATCTGTTTTGACGATATCCGCTTCGTCGATGCCCTCCACCTGATTGTAGGTCTGGGAATGGTCGGTTCCGTCCGGACTGGAGTAGTCGCTGCTGCTTTCCGCGGCTGACATGGCCATGTCGGAATCGGCGATCGCTTCATTCTTCTCCGCGCCCGCTTCGCTGTCCAGGGCAAGGTTATGGCCAAGGCCATAAGGGGCATCCTCCCGGTCGGACATGATCTGGCCCAGTTCATGCTCCAGGTCCTGATAACTTTCGAAAGCGACGAGGCCGTTTTCTCCAGCGGCCATATCCGCCCGGTCAGACGAGCCTCCGGGGAGCACGCTGTGGAGGAAGGGGATCAGGCCGATCACAAGGGCTGCGCAGGCCGCGACAGAGATGATGGCCCGCCAGTGGCGTTTCCGGGCGGGAGCATCAGGGGAGCCGGAAGAGCCGGCCCCGGATCTGGCCGAAGCATCGGCTGTTACTGGTGCCTCGGATCCGGCCGGTGCCTCGGATGTGGCCCGGGTCTGCGGTCCGGCCTGGTCCAGCATGCTCCGGACGGCATCCTCCGAGACAGACTCCGGTATGGGCAGCCCGTCTTCTTCGAAGCTGCCGCGGATGAAATCCAGATCTCCGCGGAGATCTTCGCTGCCGTCAGTATAATCAATGATCTTGTTCTTATCGGTCATTCCAGATACCCCCTTACTTTTTTCAGGCTGCGGGAAAGAGCGGAGCGGACGGACCCGGCGGTCAGTCCGGTCATCTGTCCGATCTCGCCGCTGGTCAGTCCTCCGACAGCGGAGAGGAGAAGGATCTCCCGGTCCTTATCCGAAAGCTGGTCCAGGGCCTCCTGCAGGATCATCCAGGTGTCGCTGTCTGCCTGGCCCGGCCGGGCGCTCTGCTGCTCAGCCTCCTTCATCTGCTCGGTCTGCTGGTCCCGCCGGCGGATCTGCTGGCGGATCAGGCGTCCGCAGCAGCCGGAAAGGATCCGGAAGAGCCAGGCAGTGAAGGCCTCAGGTTCCCTCAGCTGTCCGATCTGTTTCCAGGCAGAGAGGACGCACTCCGCGACAGCATCCTCCGCGTCGGGTCCGTTCCCCAGACGGTAGAAGGCATAGCGGTACAGCTTCGGTCTGTAGAGACCGTAGAGCCGGCAGAAGGCGTCCGCGTCACCGGCAGCGGCCTGTATGATCAATGTGCGTTCATCCATAGACATCAGAATTCCTTCCCTGTGACATGGTGCAGTTTCGATTGGTCTCACTTATTAAGTGTCCAGACCGGGCGAAAGTGTTGCAGGCATTCTACAAATAATCTTTTCGGACCTCTTTTTGATATCCGGCGAAAGCGGAGGGGATGGAGTAGACCTCCTCCAGCTGCCTGGCGCTGGCTAGGAAGAGCTCGTGGTCCCGGGGCTTCCCTTCGGCAAAGGGCTCCCATTCGTCGGCCAGGATCTGCCAGCCGGTCATATGCCATTCCCGGTGGGAGAAGATGTGCTTCGAGGCGGGGAGCTTCTGCAGCCGGACGGCGCCGAAGCCCAGATCCCGGGCGAAACGGATGGCTTCCTCCCGGTCCAGTGTTCCGGGAGCATTGGGAAATTCATAGAGGCCGGCCAGGAGCCCGTGCTCCGGCCTTTTGCGCAGGGCAAGCTTCTGCTCGTAGTAAATGAGGAAGACGGTCTTGTCCTCCACGGTCCGGGCCTTCCTGGCAGGGACGACAGGGAAGTCCTGCTCCCGGCCTTCCCGGTGGGCCCGGCAAAGCTCCGCCCAGGGGCATTCCTGGCACAGGGGAGCACCCTTGGGAAGACAGACGCATGCTCCCAGGTCCATCAGGGCCTGGTTCATATCTCCGCATCGGTGCTCCGGAAAGATGGTCAGATAATAGTCTCTGGCCGCGGTCCTGGCCGCGTCGGCCTTGATGCTCCCGTCGTATCCGGTCATCCGGGCAAAGACCCGGAGCAGGTTCCCATCCACTGCCGGTATCCGGGCATCGAAACAGATGGACGCGATGGCGGAAGCGGTATAGGGCCCGATGCCGGCCAGCTTGAGAAGCTGGTCGTAAGTTCCGGGCATATGTCCTCCGTGCTCCGCCATGATCTGGCATGCCGCCTTGTGCAGGTTTCTCACCCGGGAGTAGTAGCCCAGCCCCTCCCAGAGCTTCAGATAAACGTCCTCATCAGCCTTTGCGAGAGACTCGATGGTGGGAAGGGCCGCCAGGAAACGGGTGTAGTAGTCCCGGACCGCCTCGACCCTGGTCTGCTGGAGCATGATCTCCGACAGCCAGACATGATAAGGAGACGGGTCCTCCCGCCAGGGCAGGATCCGCCGGTTCCCGTCGTACCATTCCAGCAGCCGCCGGGCCTGTGAGACCGCGGTCGGCGCGGATTCTTTCGCTGCTTCCTTAAGTCCTTTTTCCATAGGTCCAGTATAGCATAAATGGGTTGATGAAGTTTGTGAAAACATCTATAATGCGAGAAGAGGATTATGGTTGGAGCAGTACATGTAAGGAGGAGAAACATGTATCCGAAACTTTTGATCGATATCAAAAAACTGAGAGAAAACATCGACGCGGTCGCAAAGATCACCAAGGAAGACGGCGGCTGCAGCATGATGATCGTGACCAAGTGCCTGTGCGCGGACCGCAAGGTGGCGGAGATGATCACGGACCATCCGGCAGTGGATTATCTGGCTGATTCCCGGATCGCCAACATAAAGAAATATCAGGACCTGGTGGAGAAGAGCGGCAAGCAGAGCGTGCTCCTGCGTCTTCCCATGATGTCCGAGATCGAGGACGTCGTCCGCTACGCCAACGTCAGCTTCAACTCCGAAATGGAGACCATCGAAGCTCTGAACGCGGAAGCCGGCCGGCAGGGCAAGACCCACAAGGTCGTCCTCATGGTGGACCTGGGAGACCTGCGTGAGGGCATCTTCTTCGAGAACGAGGAGGAGATCCTGCAGACCGCTGAGAAGATCCACGCTATGGAGCATGTGGAGCTGTACGGAATGGGGACCAACCTGACCTGCTACGGCGCCATCATCCCCAAGAACGACAACCTCTCGGTCCTCTGCGACATCGCGGAGAAGGTCGAGCAAAGGCTGGGCATCCAGCTGCAGATGATCTCCGGCGGAAACTCCAGCTCCATCTACCTTGTGGGCAAGGGAGAGCTTCCGGAAAAGATCAGCAACCTGCGCCTTGGCGAGAGTTTCCTCCTGGGCAATGACACGGCTTACGGCAGCCGCCTTCCGGGAACCGTAAATGACGGCCTGCTCTGTGAAGCTCAGATCGTGGAGCTGAAGACCAAGCCTTCTCTTCCCATCGGCGAGGTCGGCGTGGACGCCTTCGGACAGAAGCCCTTCTATGAAGACCGGGGACGGATCCGCAGAGCCATCCTGGCCATCGGCCAGCAGGATACGGACCGGGACGGCATGCATCCCCTGGATGAGAAGGTGGACGTGCTGGGCGCAAGCTCCGACCACCTGATCCTGGATGTGACCAAATCCGACAAGGAGTATCACATCGGCGATACAGTCCGGTTCACCCTGGACTACGGCGCGGTCCTCCGCCTTGCCACCAGCGAGTACGTCATGAAGGAATATATCTAA
>CAMOZS010000116.1 GCA_946631075.1 uncultured Bacillota bacterium
TCCCCCGCTCATGGCCGTCGTCACCATGGCGCAGATGTTCATGATCCCGCCGTAGACGATGAAGACCGAGCAAAGGGTAAAGAGGGCCATTGTCAGTCCGTCTACGCTCAGCCGCTTCCTCTGCAGAAGGACGCCGGCAAGCAGGCCCGCCGCCCCGAACACATAGAGTCTCCAGCCGGCGAATCCGTCTTCTCCTGGCCAGATCAGCAGGGATACGTAGGCTGCCGCCAGGGCGAACACCATGCAGAGGACCGGGCCCAGGATGATCCGGAAGCGCCGGATGCCCAGAGATTCGATGAAGCCCCGCTTCTTAGCCTCGGCGTAGTCGATCTTCTGAAAGGCCAGTCCGGCCAGGAATCCCAGCAGTCCCCAGCAGAACATCTGCCAGGGGGTCCAGGGGCCCTGCCCCATATAGAAGTTGCAGACCAGCCTGGCCAGGGCTCCGACCAGGAATCCCGCTTCAGGTCCCATGGCGATGCCGGAAATGATCACCATGGCCGTTCCCGCCGCCAGTGGTATGGTCAGGTGAAAGAACATGTGGACCGCTACCGTCAGGGCGGTCATCATGGCGATCAGGACGATCTCCCGGGCCTTTGGCTTCCGCTGTTCAAAGACCATGAAAAAGGGGATCATGGTCTCGATGACCAGGGCGAATCCGGCCGCGATGTACAGGCTGCCCGAGGCCGCGAAGGTCCCTGCCAGCACGGTCGCCGGAACGGCGATCAGGATGATGATGGCCGCCGCCAGGGTCCGCTTCCGTTCAGCCGCCTGGTATTGGGTCAGATCAGCGGTCTGACGCATGCCGCCACCTCCTCCCAGGTGATCGCGTCGGGGAAATGATCCCGGGCGATCCGGTTCGCTGTGGTCGTATAGAAATGGTTGCCCCGGAAGAATTCCTTGGCTTCCCCGACGGAAGTGATGCCGCCGTCAAAGAACATGGCGCACCGGTCCACATACTCGGCGCAGAATTCGATGTCGTGGGACACCATCAGGATGGTCTGTCCCTGCTGGCAGAGCTTTCGCAGGATCCCGGCCAGGGTGACCTTGAAGAAGGGATCCAGGCCCTTGGTCGGCTCATCCAGAAGGAGGATGTCCGGATCCAGGAGCAGGACCTTGCCCAGGGCCAGCCGCTGTTCCTCTCCTCCGGAAAGATCGTAGGGGTGGGAATGGCTCAGGTGGTCGATCCCAAGAAGCTTCATCATCTCCGTGACCCGCCTTACCTTCTCTTCGTCGGACAGGCTGCTTCCGTGGAGGACCTCCAGGAGCTCGTCCTCGACCTCGATCTCGGTGAACAAAGCCTTAGGATTCTGGGGGAGCATGACGATCCTCCCTTCTTCGGTGAGGCTGCCCCTCTGGGGCTTTATCATGCCGCAGATGACCTTGAGCATGGTGCTCTTGCCAACGCCGTTTCCGCCCAGGACGGCCATCCACTCGCCCTTTCGTACCTCCAGCTGCAGGTCCCGAAGGACGTCCTGAGATTTCTTGTCGTAGCGGAACCAGAGGTCCTTGGCCCGGATCACAGCCGGGGCCGCCTTCTCTTCTTGGTCCGCCGCGGCCGACTCTGTCTTTTCTTCAGCGGCCGGTCCGGCCGCTCTCTCCTTTGCTGCCTGCACGGTCTCTTCCAGCCAGAGTCTTCCTTCCCGGACCGTCAGGGGCGCTTTCCCCCTTGCTCCCGCTCCGTGAAAGATCTTGGTGACCGAGGGCAGGCCGTAAAACATGGGGTGCCGGTCGGCCTCCGTCTCCCCGGTCAGAAATGCTCCGATCCGTTCGGGAGCATCGCAGACCAGGATCCTTCCCTGGTCCATGACGCAGACCTTGTCAGCCATGGCGAACACATCCTCCAGCCGGTGCTCCGAAATGATCACCGTGATCCCAAGCTCCCGGTTGATCCGGTGGATGGTCCGGAAAAAGTCGCCCGCGGCAATGGGATCCAGCTGGGATGTGGGCTCGTCCAGGATCAGCAGTTTCGGCTGCATGACCATGATGGAGGCCAGGTTCAGCATCTGCTTCTGCCCTCCCGACAGCTGGCTCACGTCCTTTCGGAACCAGGTCTGGATATCAAAAAAGCTGGCCATCTCCGCCACCCGACGCCGGATGGTCTGGGGATCGACCCCCAGGCTTTCCAGTCCGAAAGCCATTTCATGCCAGACTTTGTCCGTCACGATCTGATTGTCCGGATCCTGCTGGACGAATCCGATCTCAGAGGCGCTCCGCCTGTCGTCCAGCTTTTGGATGTCCTCCCCGTCGTAGGTTACGGACCCCTCGAATCTGCCGTAGGGGACCAGGTTTTTCTTCATGTGGCGCAGGAGGGTGGTCTTGCCGCAGCCCGACTTGCCGCACACCACAATGAACTCGGACGGTTGAGCCGAGAAATCGACTTCCCGCAGAGCCGGAGCTTCCGCCAGGGGATATGAAAATGTCACATTGCTGAATCGAATCGTCTCCATCTGAGTTCTCCATGAATGTCAATGAGGATGGGCAGGGCCAGCAGCAGGCAGTAGCAGGCCAGGGCCGCTCCGGTCATCGGATCAAAGGCTGGCACGATATGCTCCGGATAAAACTGGACTTTGGCCGTTCCCCCGATCAGGCAGGCCGCGGTGAATCCTCCAAGCAGGATCATGGCCGCCAGCATCCGGCCGTCCCTTCCGGTAAAGCGGTACAGGTGAAAACTGGTCCTTCCCGGCAGGCCGTAGCCCCGCGCCTCCATCGAATCGGCGCTCTCGATAGATGATTCCAGGGACCATGAGATCAGGATGCTGACCTCCCTGCCGAACTGGCGCACCTTCTGCAGATACCCGGGCTTCTCAGCCTTTGCAAGACAGGCCTGACCCATGCGGATGTCGGCGAACCGCTGCTTGAGGAGGGGCACATAACGGAAGACCATGGACAGGGTCAGTCCCAGCACCGGCAGGGCCCGGCCGAAGATGAAGATCAGCTTTTCCGCGCTCATGATCACGTTGAAACTGCTGAACCAAAGGATCACCGAGACCAGCATGATCCCGGCGCTGATGCCGTAGGCCAGGGCTTCCGCCGTGATCGCGTTGTCGCCGATGTAGCAGAGGACCGTGACGCCCTCGTGGGAAAAGAAGAGATTGAGGGCTCCCATGATCACGAAGATCCAAAGGCTGAGGATCAGGTTGATCTTCACGACTTCCCTGCCCCGAAGCAGGAGGGAATACATCCAGGCCATGACAAAGGTGGCCGCCAGAAACCAGGGGGACAGGGTCAGGATCGTCAGTCCCACGGCAAATATGTAGTATGTCAGATTGACCCAGGGGTGGTAGCCGGTGAAGGTCCCCTCCCCGATTCCTTCTCTGAACATGAACGTCTTTCCCTTTCTGCTTGCTGCTTCGCAAAATCTTCGCTGATATCATATCACAAATATTGCGGAGGTAAAATATTTCTCCTCCTGCCCGGCAGGGTCCGCTCCGCAATGATGTTGACATGGCTGCTGCCGATGTCTGTCAGCAGGACCTTTCCCCGCTCGATCCCTTCTTCAGGCCACGGGACCGCGATCCTGCTCACTTCTTCCGCGATCTCTTTCATCTCGGTCAGGGGAACCGGGCCGTCGCTTCGGACCGGGATCAGATGCTCCCGCGATCCACCCGCCCGGGCACTGCCCTCCAGGCTCTCTTCCCCGCGGCCGGGCTCATCCTTCAGCCTCATGGTCGTGGTCAGGATCCGCCGGGGATCAGTCATTTCCTGCCGGGCAAATTCCGCCCCTCTTAGGCAGCTGTTTCCGGTGATGATCCAGTCTTTTTCTTCGGATCCCGCGGGCCCGGCTGCCTCCCTGACCTTCAGCTGACAGCCTTTGGGACACAGGGTGCAGGTCAGACTTCCCTCCTCCGGCATCCCCTTGAGAGCCGCGTTGTGCAGATTCTTTTCCCATTTATGCAAAGGCTGGAGGGCCGCGAAGGCGGCCGCGTTCCTTCCCGCCGCCTCGCCCTGGTCCGAGACAAAGTCGGCCAGATCCATGACTTCCCTGGAATTTCCGCAGGCAAAGATGCCGGGAATGTTGGTCTGCAGATAGGGATCCGTGGCGGCCCCGCCCTTAGGGCTCAGGGCGACGCCCGCGGTCCTGGCCACTTCGTTTTCGGGAATGAGACCGACCGAAAGGATCAGGGTGTCGCAGTCGACCCGGCGGCCTGTTCCCGGAATGGGCTTAAGGTCCTCGTCCACCTGAGAAAGCTCTACACCCTCAAGCCGGTCTTTGCCGTAGATATTGGATACGCCTGTCCTGAGGTAGAGGGGAATATCGAAATCGAAAAGGCACTGCCGCACATTGCGGGCAAGGCCCGCCGGCTCCGCCATGACTTCCGCCGCGCAAAGGACCTGCGCTCCTTCCAGAGTCAGTCGCCTTGCCATGATCAGGCCGATATCGCCGGATCCCAGGATCACGACCCGGCGGCCTACCATGATGTTTTTCCGGTTGATCAGGTTCTGGGCTACGCCCGCGGTGAAGATCCCCGCAGGTCTCGTTCCCGGAATGGAAAGCATGCCTCTGGTCCGCTCCCTGCAGCCGGTGGCAAGGACGATGGCTTTCGCGCGGAAAACATGCCGGCCGGACCGGCTGATCGCGGTGACCGCGAACCGGTCCGGGCCGCCAACAGTCTGGTCCGGGCCATCGACAGTCTGGTCCGGGCCGCCCTTTGTCTGCACCTGACTGACCGGTTCGATCTCGGTCACCATGTGGCCGGTCAGGATCCGGACGCCGCTTTCCTCCGCCTTCTCCTTCTCGATCTCGGCGTACTCCGGTCCGGACAGCTGGGCTCCATAACGGACGATACCGAAACCGTCATGGACACACTGGTTCAGGATCCCGCCGGGGATCTCCTCCCGCTCCAAAACAGCGACCCTGCCTGCACCATTCTCTTTGGCTGCCCTTGCGGCAGACAGGCCTCCCGGCCCTGCGCCGATGACAAGAATATCCCACATTTCCGCCTGCCTGGTCATCTTCACTTTACCCTTCCTGTAAACATCTCGCTGCCTTCATTGCGGAAGCGGATCTCTTCCGGCTTCATCCCATATTCCTCCACCAGCATCTGGGCGATCCTGGGCAGGCAGTAGCCGCCGTTGCATCGTCCTGTAGTTGCCCATGCCCGGTACTTGATGGCTGAGATCGTCCGTGCTCCCAAAGGATTCTCAATGGCCTGCCGGATCTCCTTTTTTGTGATCCTCTGACAGCGGCAGATGATCTCCCCGTATTCCGGATCCTCTTCGATCAGCCGGGCCTGCTCCTGTGGGCTCTGCTCCCGAAAACGAAGGATCCCCTTCCGGGTCTCTTTGAAACCGGCCTTCGGGCGAAGGCCGGCGGCCCGGTCAGATCCACGGCCGCTTTGGCTGTCCTCTCCGCGGCCGGCCTGCTCCATTTCCCCGATCATCCGGCAGACCTGCCGGGCGATCGGGACCGAGGCAGTCAGACCCGGGGACTCGATGCCGACCAGATCGATCAGACCCGGCGCCTCCTCCTCAGCCCGGATCACGAAATCATGGTAGCCGCCTTCCTCCGGACCTGCCAGCTTGGGACGGATCCCGCTGTAGTTTCCGATGGGCTGCATGTCCTTTATCCGCGGCATCAGCTCCGCCGCCTGACGCATCAGCTCCTCCATGACCGGCCGGGTGCAGGCGTAATCCTCCCGGGGATCCTTGGCACCTTGACCTGCCTCCGTCCCTTCTTCGCTCAGGTACTCCGCCGAAGGTCCGATGATGATATTGCCGCCTGTGGTCGGCGTCAGG
>CAMOZS010000117.1 GCA_946631075.1 uncultured Bacillota bacterium
GATCCACCCTGGAAATGTTGAACATGGTCATGGCTTCGACCTGCTCAGCCACCCTTCTCTGATAGGCCTCAGCCTTTGCGGGAAGGTCCGGCCCGTAGATGAAGTCGGCCAGGATGTGCATCTCCACTCCCTCGTCCTTCTCGACCTGGCTGCCGGCTCCCCGGCTTCCTCCGATGACGATCTTCACCAGCTCGCCCACGGTTCCCTGTTCCTCCTTGACGCAGGCGGCGATGTCAGACAGGACCTTCTCGGAGATCTCATATCCGCCCAGATAGCTGAAGGTTGGACGGACCACGGATTTCTCGACCGTGTCCTTCTTGTGGCCGAAGCCCTTGAGCAGGTTCAGGGACTGTTTCATGGGGGACATGAAGTAGCCGGAGAACTGCCGCTTCAGCTGGAAGGTCGGGGCCGGGATGACGTGCTGGCCCAGGTCGTTTCTCTGCCTGGCCGCGATCTCCCGCTCCTCTTCGGTGGTGATATCCTCAATGTAGATGCGCTCATCGATCTCGTGCAGACCCAGCCTGGCCACGATCTTATCCACCATCCGGTCCGATGTTCCCAGGACGAGCAAAGTCTGGGGTTCCGCTTTCTCGATGGCTGCCCTGACGCTCTCCATATGATAGTCTTCGTGGAAGAGGGCCGTCCTGACCGCGGCGATCTTGGTCGCCTGGCGCTTGGCCGAGATCCCGGCCAGGACCGTATTGCGGCAGATGAACAGACCGTCGTCGATGATGCTCTCTATATTTTTCTCTTTGCAAAGGCTGACTGCCTGATAGCTTTTGCCGGTGCCGCTCTTGCCGACCAGGGCGTATATTTTCATAATGTTGACCTCATTTTGTCTCGCCCCTCTGTTAGTCTTGTCTTACAAGGGAGGCGTCTGCTATAATCTGTTTATCAGTAATCAATATCAAAAGGAGGATATATCATGGCATATGTAATTAATGACGACTGCATCAACTGCGGAGCTTGCATCGAAGAATGTCCTGTTGAGGCTATCACAGCTGGCGACGACAAGCACCACATCGATCCCGAAACTTGCATCGACTGCGGAGCTTGCGCTGGAGCTTGCCCGGTAGACGCACCTCAGGAAGGCTAAATCGGAATATACATTCCTAAGGAATCAATAACCGTTTCGCAATGAAACGGTTATTTTCTTTTTATCTTTATTTTTCGCTGTTTTTCTTGTTCATGTGATAAGCCAGGGAATGCAGGCTGTCGCTGATGTGGACATTCTCCACCGCCACATGAGACGGGGTCTCGATGTCGACAGGCGCGAAATTCCAAAGTCCGTCCACGCCGGCGAAGCAGAGCTTGTCCGCCACTTCCTGGGCCACGTCCTTGGTCGTGCAGATGACGCCGATATCGATGTCTTCCTCCTCTACGAACTCTACGATGTTCTCATAGTCCATGACCTCGACACCGTTGATCTTGGTCCCGATCAGGTTCGGGTCCACCTCAAAGATCCCGGTGACAATGAATCCCGTCTTATAATAATAGGTATGATTGACGATCGCCTGGCCCAGATGCCCCGCGCCGACAACGACCATCTTGTAGCCCCGGTCCAGTCCCAGGATGGCGCTGATCTCATTGTACAGGCCTTCGACGCTGTAGCCGTAGCCCTGTTGTCCGAAGCCGCCGAAATTATTCAGATCCTGGCGGATCTGGGACGCGGTATAGCCGATCAGATGGCTGAATTCGCTGGAAGAGATCTTGTCGACACCCTTCTTCCTCAGCTCGTTCAGGTATCTGCGGTACCTGGGCAGCCGCTTGATGACAGCATTGGAGATCTTCGTCTGTTTACCCATTTTATTTCCTTGCCTCTACGTAATCAACCATATCTCTGACCGTCCGGAATTTCTCCGCGTCCACGTCAGGGATCTCTAAATCGAATTCTTCTTCGACTGCCATGATGATCTCAACAGCATCCAGTGAATCTGCCTCCAGATCTTTCATCAAATCGGAATCGATATCCACCAGCTCCGGATCGATGGCAAGCTGTTCCACTACAAATTCTCTGATCTTGTCCAAGACCATATCAACACCTCCACCTCAATATAACGTGGTTATTCTATCAAACCTCTTCCTGTAATTCAAGCCATTTTTCGTAGGTCTCATCCAGGGCCTCATGCCTCTGCTGAAGCTCCTCGCTGAGGCTCTGCAGCCGGCCCGCGTCCGTCATGACTTCCGGTCTGGCCAGCTCTTTTTCGATCTGTCCGATCTCCTCCTCAAGCCGGGCGATATCGGCCTCCGCCGCCTCCCGGGCCCTGCGGGTCCTCCGCTCCGCGGCTTCCTGCTCCTTCTTCAGCCTCCGCTGCTCCGCCGGCGAAAGTTCCCCGTCCAAAGGCTGGGGCTGGCCCGCCGGCCCGGCGGCCGTGCTGACGCCCTTCTCTGATCCGGCGGCTTTCCCAGATCCGGCTGCCTGGCCTGCTCCCGCGGCCAGCTCTTTCATATGCTCCCTGGTGTTCTGCTCCTGTTTCTTCTCGACGTAGTAGTCGTACTTTCCCAGATACTCGGTCAGTCCATCCCGGCTCAGCTCGCAGATCCTGGTCGGGATCTTGTTGAGGAAGTACCGGTCGTGGGAAACGATGATGCAGGTCCCGGGGAAATCCAGCAGAGCCTCTTCGAAGACTTCCTTGGACTCGATATCCAGATGGTTGGTGGGCTCATCCAGGACCAGGACGTTGGCTCCGGACAGCATCAGCTTCAAAAGGGAAAGCCTTGCTTTCTCCCCTCCGCTGAGGGATCCCACCGGCAGGAAGACCTGCTCCCCTCTGAAAAGGAACCTTCCCAGGATATTCCTCAGTTCTCCGTCGGTATATAAATGGTAGGCGTCCTGCAGCTCTTCGATGACGGTCAGGTCATCGTTGAGCAGCTGCTGGCCCTGATCGTAGTAACCGAACTGGACGTTGTGTCCGATCCGGATCCTGCCCCCGCCCGGTTCGATCTCGCCGAGGAAGATCCGCAGCAGGGTCGTCTTGCCGGTGCCGTTGTCGCCGACGATGCAGACCCGCTCGCCCCTCTTCAGGTCCAGGCGGACATTCCGGAACAGTTCTCTCCGCTCGTGTCCGTAGCCGAAGGATTTGGTCACGTCTTCTGCCAGGAGCACGTCCTTTCCGCTCTGGAATTCCTGATGGAAGTGCAGGCTCATCTTCCCGTGCTCCCCGCCGGGCCGCTCCAGCCTTTGCATATGCTCCAGCTGCCGCTCCCGGGAGGCCGCACGCTTGGCCAGCTTCTCCGTGCCCCTCTGCTTGAAGCGCCGGATCATTTCCTCCTGCCGGGCGATCTCCTTCTGCTGCTTCTCGTAGGTCCGAAGCTCCGTTTCCCGCCGGACCTTTCGCTCCGCAGCGTAAAAAGCGTAATTTCCTTCATATATATTCAGCCGGTGGTTTTCCACTTCGAAGATCCGGGTGACGGTCTCGTTGAGGAAATACCGGTCGTGGGATACCAGGACGATGGTGCCCCGGTAGCCCCGCAGATACTGCTCCAGCCATTTGAGGGTGCCGATGTCCAGATGGTTGGTCGGCTCATCCAGGAAGAGGATGTCCGGCTTTTCCAGCAGGAGCACGGCCAGGGCCAGGCGGGTCTTTTCTCCGCCGCTCAGGGTCCGGATCTTCTTGTCGTACATGGACTCGTCAAAGGCCATGCTGGTCAGGATCCCCCGAAGCTCGCTCTGATAGGAGTAGCCGCCCATCCGGTCGTATCTCTCGCGGATCTGGTCATAGCGGCGCAATGCTCCCTCGCTGTGCTCCGGATCATCGGAGGCCTCCTGCAAAAGCTGGTTCATCTCTTCTTCCATCTGCGGGAAGTGAGAGAACACAGCCTGGGCCTCCTCGAGTATGGTCTTGTCCGAGTCGAATCCGGCGTCCTGTTTCAGATAGCCGATCCGAAGGTCGGAGGAAATGAAGCAGTCCCCTTCCTCGTGGGACAGCTCTCCCGTCAGCATCCGCAGCAGGGTGGTCTTACCGGCCCCGTTGATGCCGATGATGCCGACCCGGTCCCCCTGGTTGATATGAAAAGACACCTTGTCCAGGATCACGTCGGTTCCATATGCTTTTGTCAGGTCTCTTGCGGATACGACGATCATGCTTCCAGCTCCAGGTTCGCGATGGCGTCCAGATCCAATCCGTCGGTCTTTCCTGCCATGTATTTGTAGTAGGCGGCGCAGCCGATCATGGCCGCGTTGTCGGTGCAGAGGACTGGCGGCGGATAGTAAAGCTCCAGGCCGCATTTCTTGCAGCCCTGCCGGAGCATCTGCCGCAGGCGGCTGTTGGCGGCGACGCCTCCGGCCACGACGATCTTATCCTCGCCCCTGCTGATGGCGGCGTCCAGGGTCTTGCTGACCACGACTTCCAGGACCGCTTCCTGAAATCCTGCCGCGACGTCGGCGATGTTGACTTCCCGTCCCGCCTGCTTCTCTGTGTTCATGTAGTTCAGGACCCCAGTCTTGATCCCGCTGAAGCTGAAATCCAGGCTGCCTTTTTCCAGGTAGACCCGTTTGAATTCCACTTTGGACGGGTCGCCTTCCTTGGCCAGCTGATCGATCAGGGGGCCGCCGGGATATCCCAGGCCCAAAACTCTGGCGACCTTATCGTAGGCTTCGCCGGCTGCGTCATCCCGGGTCCCGCCCAGCACTTTGTATGTCTGGTAGTCGGTTACGTCCACGATGTTGGTGTGGCCGCCGGAAATGACCAGAGCCATGAATGGCGGCTCCAGCTGGGGATGGGCGATGTAGTTGGCGCAGACGTGTCCCTGGATGTGGTGGACTCCGATCAGGGGCTTGCCGGTGGCCAGGGCGTAGGCCTTGGCTGTGGCCAGTCCGATCAGGAGGGCTCCTACCAGTCCGGGTCCGTAGGTGACGGCGATGGCGTCGATCTCATCCATGGTCGCTCCTGCTTCTTCCAAAGCCTGGTCCACCACGGGGTTGACGTTGGTCAGGTGGTGGCGGGAGGCGATCTCAGGAACGACTCCTCCGTACTGTTTATGTATTTCGATCTGGGATGAGATGATATTGGAGCGGACTTCCCGCCCGTCCAGGACCACGGCGGCCGCTGTCTCATCGCAGCTCGATTCGATTGCAAGAATGGCTGTTTTGTTGTTTATCATCTGTTCTCGTTCTCCTCAGGCCCCGCCGCGTGCTTCCACATGATCAGCGCGTCCTCATGGCCTACCTGATAGTATCCTTTGCGGATCCCCTCTACGGCAAATCCGTATTTCTCATAAAGGGCTCTTGCCGAGATGTTGCTCTCCCGGACTTCCAGGGTATAGTGGCGGATCCCCTGCTGTCCTGTGTGCTCCAGCATGGTTTCGATGATGGCCGAGCCGATCCTCCGGTTGCGGAAGCCGGGCTTGACCGCCACGTTGGTGATATGCCCCTCGTCGATGATCCACCAAAGGCCGGCGTATCCGACGATCTCGCCTTCGATCTCCGCGACGACATAAAAAGCCCTCGGGTTTTCGGAAAGCTCCTGCCGGATGGCATCCCTGCTCCAGGGATCGGGAAAGCAAAGCTTCTCGATCTCATAGATGGCGTCCGCGTCAGCCGGACCTGCCTGCCGAATGGTCATCTCTGTCATTTCTGCTTCTCCCGCAGCTTCTTCTCTGCTTCCGCCATGCGAAGATACTCGGGCTGCAGCTCCATGTAATCGCAGCTCTTTCCTTCTGCCCACATCTGCAGTCCCCGCACGGCGACCGCGGCGGCGTCCTGATAGCGGATCTCTTCCGG
>CAMOZS010000118.1 GCA_946631075.1 uncultured Bacillota bacterium
AAGGTCGTACAGATCAAGGAATACGGCGCATTCATCGAGCTGGAACCGGGTCTGGACGGACTGGTCCACATCTCCGAGGTCGCTCACAAGAGAGTCGGCAACATCAATGACGAGCTTTCCGTAGGACAGATCGTCAAGGCCAAGATCCTCGAGATCGATAAGGACAGAAGAAGGATCTCCCTGAGCATCAGAGAGACCATCGATCCGAACGCTGAGAAGGAAGAAGCTCCCGCAGAGGAAGCTCCGGCTGAAGAAGCACCTGCTCAGGAAGCTCCGGTCGAAGAGGCTCCGGCTGAAGAAGCTGTTGAGGCTCCGGCAGAGGAAGCTGCAGAGGAAGCTCCGGCTGACGCTGAGTAATCCGTAAGGGATCAATAAGAATACTAAAGGACTGTACCGGGTACAGTCCTTTTTTTGTCTTCAGTTATCCGGCCCGTCGCGGTCCTTGGCCTTCCCGGCCGTCTGGCTTCCGGTCAGCCCTCCTGTCTGGAGGCGTCCAGCAGTTCCCGGGCAGAGGCCAGGGTGGTTTCGGTAATGGTCTCGCCGCCAAGCAGACGGGCGATCTCCACCACGGTCTCCTCTTCATCCAGAAGGACGACCGAGGTATAGGTCGCGGTCTCGTCGCTGGTCTTCTGGATCCGGTAATGATGATCACCGAAGGCCGCGATCTGGGGCAGGTGGGTGATGCAGATGATCTGATGATTCCGGGAGATCTCCCTCATCTTCCGTCCGACCACAGTAGCGGCGATCCCGCTGATGCCGGCATCGATCTCATCGAAGATCATGGTGGGAATGCCGTCGTAATCGCCGATGATCTTCTTGAAGGCCAGCATGATCCGGGACATCTCGCCGCCGGAGGCGATCTTGCTCAACGGCTTCAGAGGCTCGCCCCGGTTGGTGCTGATCATGAATTCCACGATGTCGGTCCCTTCTTCGGTAAACTCATCGCTTTCCCGGAACTCGATGGAGAAGCGGCTGTCGCTGAAGTTCAGCTGGGACAGCTCCAGGCTGATCTTTTCCTGCAGGGAAGAAGCGGCGGCCCGGCGGGCGTCGCTCAGCCGGTTGCAGGCGCCCCGCAGGGCGATGCCGGCTTTGTGGATCTCCTTCTCAAGGGCCTGCTGGCGGCCCGAAATATCATTGATGTTCTCCAGCCTTTGGGCAAGCTCCTCCCGGTATTCGATCAGACCCTCGACATCCCGGCCGTGTTTATTCATGAGGCGGCTGAGAAGGTCCAGCCGGGCCAGCTTCTGGTCCAGCTCCTCGGGGGAAAAGGTGATGCCGTCACGCTGCCGGCGCAGGTCCGAGCTGATGTCCTCCAGTTCATAGTAAAGGCTGGACAGACGCTGGGCCAGCTCCTGCAGCTCCGGAGAGAATTCCTCCGTCGATGAGACCTGGTCGGAAGCCAGCTTCAGAGCGGGCAGGGCGGAGTATTCGCTTTCGGAAATGACCTGATAGGCCCCGGAAAGGGATTCGAAAATGGATTCGCTGTTCTGCAGGAGATGGATCTCCTGTTCCAGCTGCTCCGCTTCGCCGATCTGAAGATCCGCCTCCTCCAGCTCCTGCAGCTCAAAAGCCATGAAGTCCCGCTGGCGGCTGTCGTCTGCAGCGGACCTGAGCAGCTGCTTCAGCTGAGACCTGAGGTCCGTGTACTGGTGGTAGAGCAGGGAAACAGACTCCTTGGCCGGACTGATGGCGTCCGATTCATAGGAGTCGAGGAGATGGATGTGGCCCGCCGGATCCAGCAGAGACTGGTGGTCGTACTGGCCGTGGATATCCGCCAGCTGCCGGCTCAGGGCCGAGAGCTGGGCCAGAGTGACGATCTCCCCGTCGATCCTGCAGATGCTCCGCCCCGCGGCGGAAATCTCCCGGCTCAGGATGTACTCCCGCCCGGAAGAGTCCTCTGCGACCATCTGTATGACCGCCTTACTGGCTCCGGAGCGCACAAAAGCAGTGTCTGCCCGGCTGCCAAGAGCCAGACTCACTGCTTCGATGACGATGGATTTACCGGCGCCCGTTTCACCGGTAATGATATTCAGACCATCATGGAACTCGATCTCGGTGTGCTCTATGATGGCAAAATTGCGAATACTTATATACTTGATCATGATGTTTATTTATGCAGCAGAGAGTTCAGACGGTCGACCACTGCCTGGGTATTTGCCGGATCATCCACGACCAGAAGGATGGTATTGTCTCCGGCGACCGAACCGATCACATGCTCCAGACCGAAGTTGTCCAGGGTCTCCGCCGCGGCGTTGGCGCAGCCGGAAAGGGCCTTGACCAGAACGATGTTTCCGGAGGAAGTGATGGACCGGACCGTCTCCCGGTAGATGTTGGAGAGACGATCGGAGATCAGCCCGTCCTGACCGGAAGAAACGGCGTAGCGGTACTTGCCGGCAGGCGAGAGGGCCTTGACCAGCTGCAGCTCCTTGATATCTCTGGATACCGTCGCCTGGGTAACATCATAGCCGTACTCACGGAGCATGGCTACCAGCTTATCCTGCGTTTCGATCTCGTACTTGTCGATCAGCTCGAGTATTTTGTTTTGTCTGGAAATACGCATAGAAAACCTCCCGACATCTCCTCGGAAATAGTTACACCATGCAAACAGTATAGCATAAATATTCATTTTATTCATCAGAGCAGGGGTAATTTCTATGTTTTTCTTTTGTACCCGGTCCCCGGCCGTCTATGGTATACTATACAATGAATGTAATCAAGGCAGGGACACAGGAAGATGAGGATACTTGGAATAGACCCGGGCTACGCGATCCTGGGTTACGGAGTGATCGAGAAAACAGGAAACCACTTTCAGGCAGTGCATTACGGGGCGGTGACCACCCATAAGGACACCCCCATGCCCCAGCGGCTGGACCATCTCTACAATGAGCTCAGGGAGATCATCGCCGAGTACCGGCCGGAGGTGGCGTCCATCGAGCAGCTCTATTTCAACAACAACGCCAAGACGGCCATCCAGGTCGGTCAGGCCAGAGGAGTAGCCATCCTGGCCTGTGTCAAGGGCGGCATCGAGATCGCGGAATACACCCCCCTGCAGATCAAGCAGGCCCTGGTCGGCTACGGCCGGGCAGACAAGAAACAGGTCCAGTTCATGGTCAAGACCATGCTCAACCTGAGAGAGGTCCCCAAACCGGACGATACGGCCGACGCTCTTGCGGCAGCCATCTGCCACGGCCATTCGGCGGACACCCGGGACCGGATGAAAAAGCTGGGTCTGAAATAAGGAGACAGAATAGGAATGATCGGATTTCTGAGAGGAATACTCGCCGAGAAGGGCGATGGATATATTATCGTAGATGTAGGAGGGGTCGGCTATTTCGTCAACGTGCCCTCCAACACCGGGGCCTACCTCAAGGCCGAGGGAGAGGAAGTCATGGTCCACACGGCCATGATGGTCCGGGAGGATGACGTGAGTCTGTACGGATTTTCCGGCAGAGGGGAGCTGGACGCTTTCCGGAAGCTGATCACGGTCAGCGGTGTCGGCGCAAAGGCTGGGATATCCATCATGTCCGCCTTCACTCTGGATCAGCTGCGTCAGGCCATCGCCTTCGAGGATGCCAAATCCCTGCAGAAGGCCAACGGGGTTGGTAAGAAGACTGCGGAGAGGATCGTCCTGGAGCTCAAGGACAAGTTCACGGTCAGCGGCGCTGCCGATCCGGCCGTGGCAGAGGCCATGGAGGCAGCCGCTCCTGCCGGAGGCAGGGCGGAAGCGGTCAATGCCCTGATCGCCCTGGGCTATTCCAGAGGCGAAGCCATGAGCGCCCTGGCCGGGATCCAGGAGAAGGATCTGACCACGGAGGAATACATCAAGAAGGCACTGAAAAACCTGTTTTAAGCATCAGAGGTAGGAATGGATTACGAAGAAAGAATCACAGCAGCGGAGCTGGGCGAGGGAGAGGCGCGCCATGAGCTGAGCCTCCGGCCCCAGACTTTGCAGGAATATATCGGACAGAAGACGGCGACGGACAACCTGAAGGTCTTCATCGAAGCGGCCAAGCTGAGGGGAGAGCCCCTGGATCACGTGCTCTTTTACGGACCGCCGGGACTGGGCAAGACGACCCTGGCCGGCATCATCGCCAACGAAATGGGGGTGGATATCCGGATCACTTCGGGGCCGGCCATCGAGCGGGCGGGAGACCTGGCGGCCATCCTGACCAACCTGAACGAGAACGACGTTCTCTTCATCGATGAGATCCACCGTCTGAACCGGTCCGTCGAAGAGGTGCTTTACTCCGCCATGGAGGACTTCGCCCTGGACATCATCATAGGCAAGGGCCCTTCAGCCCGGTCCATCCGTCTGGATATCGCCCGGTTCACCCTGATCGGGGCCACCACCAGGGCCGGCAGCCTTTCGGCCCCCCTGCGGGACCGTTTCGGGGTCAACTGCAAATTCGAGATGTACACCAAGGATGAACTGGCTCAGATCATCGGACGTACGGCAGGACTTCTGGGCGTAACAGCCGACGAAAAGTCCATCGACGAGATGGCCCGCCGCAGCCGGGGAACTCCCCGTATAGCCAACCGGCTCCTGAAGCGGGTGAGGGACTTCTCCCAGGTAAAGGGAGACGGCAACATCGACATCGGGATCACCAGGGAGGCACTGAATGCTCTTGGGGTCGACTATATGGGCCTGGAGCATCTTGACCGGGAGATCCTGAAGACCATCATCGAACGCTTCGACGGCGGCCCGGTGGGCATCGACACCATCGCGGCTTCCATCGGCGAGGAAAGGGTCACCATCGAGGACGTATACGAGCCCTACCTGATCCAGGCAGGCTTCCTCCACCGGACCCAGAAGGGCCGGGTGGTATCCAAGCTGGCCTACCAGCACCTGGGAATAGACTGCGACGATGACGAGGAAGAGCAGATCACCATCAATATCAGCGATTGAGGAGCATCATGAAGATAGACGCATTTGATTATCATCTGCCGGAGCATCTGATCGCTCAGAAGCCGGCCGACCGAAGAGACAGCAGCCGGCTTCTGGTCGTTCACCGGCAAAATGATACTACTGAACATAAACATTTTTATGACATCCTGGATTATCTCAAGGCCGGAGATTGCCTTGTTTTGAACGATTCCAGGGTTTTGCCCGCCAGGCTCTACGGAAGGAAACTGCCCAAGGGCCCGGACGGATCTCTCCAGATCCCGGCTCCCGGCCGGGAGGAGGGGGCAAGGGTCGAGTTTCTCCTGATCAAGCGGCTGGAGGACGGGGCGGACCGTTGGGAGACCATGGTCCGGCCTGGACGGAGGCTGAAACCGGGGGATACGGTGGCCTTCAGCGGGCCGGGAAGCGACCTGCCTGACCAGCCTTTGCTCAGGGCAAGGATCGAAGATTTCGGGGCCGACGGGACCCGGCTCGTGGAGTTCGAATACGAAGGACTCTTCATGGAACGGCTGGAGGAGATCGGATCCATGCCCCTGCCGCCCTATATCGAGCGGCCCGGCGAGGAGGAGGACAAGGAGCGCTACCAGACCGTCTACAGCAGAGAAGAGGGGTCGGTGGCCGCCCCCACGGCAGGCTTGCACTTCACGAAGGAACTTCTGGCAAAGGCTGAGGAGAAGGGCGTTGATCTGGCCTACGTGACCCTGCATGTGGGGA
>CAMOZS010000119.1 GCA_946631075.1 uncultured Bacillota bacterium
AAACTGTCCTGAGGTGATGCTATGGCGATCGTGTTCGATCCCGCCCACAAGACCGGCGGGGATCACATCCCGCTCAATTTTTCCTATCCCGGGATGGAACAGATCGATACCGGCATGCAAATGCTGGAGCGTGCCCTGGAGATCTGTTGCTGAGGCAGGCCCCGGAGATCTGCTGCCGAGGCGGGCCGGACTGCCCTCAACTGGCACATGGAAAAAGAAAACAACTGGCACTTTTTACGGACTCCGTGTTATAGTATAGTTTAACTGACAAAAGCAGATTATCCACTTCAAAAAGTGAAAAAGAAAGGAGTTTTCGATATGGCTGTTAATCTCAAAGGAAGAAGTTTTCTCACACTGATGGATTTCACACCGGAAGAGATCCGTTACATGCTGGACCTGGCGCATGATCTGAAAGCCAAGAAAAGGGCGGGCATCAAGGGAGAACTGCTGAGAGGCAAGAACATCGTGCTGCTGTTCGAGAAGACATCCACCAGAACCAGATGCGCTTTCGAAGTAGGCGCGATGGATGAGGGCGCGGGCGTCACTTTCCTGGACAGCAAGAGCTCTCAGATGGGAAAGAAGGAGTCTCTGGAGGATACAGCGAAGGTCCTGGGAAGATTCTATGACGGCATCGAGTACAGAGGCTATGATCAGAAAGTCGTAGAGGATCTGGCCAAGTACGCCGGCGTTCCGGTATGGAACGGCCTGACCGATGTGGACCATCCCACACAGATCCTGGCAGACCTGCTGACCATCGAAGAGCACGTGGCCAAGCCGCTGAACCGGGTCAAGGTCGTCTTCGTCGGTGACATCCGCAACAACATGGCTTATGCATGGATGTACGGCTGCGCCAAGATGGGCATGAGCTTCGTGGCTTACGGCCCGGCAGAGCTGGCAGACCAGGTGGATGCTGATGTGGTAGCCAGAGCGAGAGCAGTGGCGGAAGAGACCGGCGCAAGCATCGAGATCAGCTCCGATATCGAAAGCATCAAGGGAGCAGATGTACTGTACACAGATATCTGGGCATCCATGGGCGAAGAGGATCAGATCCCCGATCGCGTCCGCATGCTGACACCCTTCCGCGTCACGAAGGAAATGCTGGAAGCTACAGGAAACGATGATGTGATCTTCCTGCACTGCCTCCCGTCCTTCCATGATTTTGAGACCACCATGGCGCAGACCCAGAAGGAACTGGGCTATGACATCCGTGAGGTCACAGACGACGTTTTCAAGAGCAAACATTCCAAGGTATTCGATGAAGCAGAGAACAGAATGCACACGATTAAGGCAGTGATGGTGGCAACCATCGCCTAGCAGAGAACCTACAGGAGGTTTGAGATGAAACCGGGAATCAACAATTTTTCTGAGATCGGCAAGCTGAACAAGGTGCTGCTCCACAGACTGGGCAGCGAGGTAGAGGGCCTGGTGCCGGATAACTTTGAGCGTCTCCTGTTCGATGACATTCCGTACCTGAAGGTCGCCCAGCACGAGCACGACCGGTTCGCTGACGTGCTGAGAGAGAACGGCGTAGAGGTCGTTTACTATGTGGACGAGACCGTCAAGGCTCTGTCCGACCGCAGCGTCCGCAATCAGTTCGTCAAAGAGTTCATCGGCGAGAGCAACATCTATTCCGAGGCAGTCAAGGAAGCCCTGGAAGAGTACCTGATGAACATGACCGTCCGCGAGATGGTGGAGAAGTGCATCGCCGGCGTCAAGAAGAATGAGATCGATGTCAAGACCAACTCGTTGGCCGAGTACATCGCTTCCGGATATCCCTACTACATGGATCCCATGCCCAACCTCTACTTCACCAGAGACCCGGGCGCCTGCGTAGGAAACGGTCTGAACATCCACCACATGAATACGACGGCAAGAAGGAGAGAACCCCTGCTGCTGAAGTATATGTATATGTATAATAAGGATTTTGCGCCGGAGGGGACATACCAGTGGTATGACTACTACGACGAAGAGTCCATCGAAGGCGGAGACGTCCTGGTCCTGTCCGATGAGATCGTAGCCATCGGCCTGTCCCAGAGAACCACCGTCGCCGGCATCGAGCACTTCGCCAGAAACGTTCTGGGAAGCGAGTCCGGCTACAAGAAGATCCTGGTCTTCGACATCCCCAAATCCAGAGCTTTCATGCACCTGGATACGGTCTTCACCATGGTCGACTTCGACAAGTTCACCATCCATCCGGAGATCGAGGGACCCCTGCAGCTGTTCGAGATCACCCTGGACAAGGATGGGGAGGCCCACTTTGCCAGCATGACCGACAGCCTGGAGAACATCCTGAAGGCGGAGCTGGGACTTCCGGCTGTCGACCTGATCCGCTGCGGTGGCAATGACCTGCAGGCGGCTCAGAGAGAGCAGTGGAACGACGGATCCAACACCCTGTGCATCGCGCCGGGAACCGTTGTCACCTATGAGAGAAACTACGTGACCAACGACATTCTGGATCACAAGGGCATCCGTGTCCTGGCCATCCCCAGCTCTGAGCTTTCCAGAGGAAGAGGGGGCCCGCGCTGCATGAGCTGCCCGGTCAACAGAGAACCGCTGTAGAGTAATATTGTTATTAAGACCGGATGCCGCGGGAGCGGCATCCGGACAGTTTAGAGGAGAATAAAAAATGACAGAGAGAATCGTGATCGCGCTGGGCGGAAACGCGCTCCAGTCCGGCAAGGGCGAAGCTACCGCTGAAGCTCAGCTGAACGTTGTTAAGAAGACCTGTGAGCACGTGGCCCAGATCAGCGGCCAGGGCTATGAGATCGCCGTCGTCCACGGCAACGGTCCCCAGGTTGGCCGGATCGTCATGGCCAGCGAAGCGGCAAAGGATGTAACACCGTCCATGCCTTTCGATGTCTGCGGAGCCATGTCCCAGGGCTACATCGGATACCACATCCAGCAGTGCCTGAAGTACGCGCTGAACAAGGACAACCGGAACATCCCGGTCGTGACCGTCGCTACACAGATGATCGTCGACGAGAAGGATCCGGCTTTCCAGAAGCCGACCAAGCCCATCGGACCCTTCTACACAGAGGAGGAGGCCAAGGAGCTGGAGGCTTCCAAAGGCTGGACGATGAAGGAAGACGCCGGCCGTGGCTGGAGAAGAGTAGTCGCTTCCCCCATTCCCAAGAGGATCGTTGAGATCGACGCAGTCCGTCAGCTTTGGGACCGTTCCATCGTCATCACCTGCGGCGGCGGGGGCATCCCGGTCGTAGAGCGGATGGACGGACATCTGGAAGGCGTTGCCGCTGTTATCGATAAGGACTTCGCGGCAGAGCTACTGGCTGAAGATGTTGAAGCTGACATCCTGATGATCCTGACCGAGGTCGAGAAAGTCGCGATCAACTTCAACAAGCCGGACCAGGAGGATCTGGATCACCTGACCCTGGCTGAGGCGGCCAGATACATCGAGGAGGGACAGTTCCCGGCAGGAAGCATGCTGCCCAAGGTCGAGGCAGCCATGAAGTTTGTCCGCCGCTTCCCCAGCAAGAAGGCCATTATCACCTCCCTGGACAAGGCTGTGGAGGCCCTGGCCGGCGAGACCGGAACGGTCATCACCTTCAACTAAAAAAATGTTTTTGTTTCGTACCTGCGTTTCTTGACAGACACAGGAAAAGAGTGTATCGTTAGTGTAACCAAACAGCACTCCTCAATAAACACCATAAAAGAATGCGGCAGATCTGTCTTCGGGCAGGCTGCCGTATTCTGATGGAATCGGCGTGATCCGATGCAGATCGGCGTGAATCGATACGAACTGACATGAATCGAATTGACCTGAAAACGAAAAATCTATATGGTATGATCGGTATGGGGGACGCGATCGTATACTGTCTGATCGGTACATTCCTCCTGTTTTTCCTGACCACGGTAGCCCATATCCCGCCGGCCATCGCCGGGACCATCGCGGCCATCGGCTCGGTCTGGGACGTTTTCTCCAGTTCTCTGGTCGGCTATCTTTCGGACAACTGCCGCAGCCGGTTCGGCAAACGCAAGCCCTTCATCATGGCAGGGGCTTTCCCTCTGGGGATCGCGACAGCACTTCTCTTTACCACGATCCATCTTCCTCAGCCAGCAAGGATCGCCTACTATATGATCGTTCTTTTGATTGTATGGGGAGCTTTTTGTGTGTTCTATGTGCCTTATCTGGCCTGGGGCGCTGAGCTGACCCAGGACTACGACGAGCGGACATCCCTGCGGGGTTACGTCTATGTTTACAATACCCTGGGCGGAGCTATCGGCACCATCCTGCCGACGGTCATCGTCGACGCTCTGATGCAGATCGGAAGGAGCCAGGAGGGGAGCTGGCAGGCAGTCGGGATCTTCTGCGGGACTCTTACCGCCCTGGTCATCTTCATCGGCGCCTGGGGGATCCGGCAGGACCGGGGACAGGATGGAGAAGAGGAGGCCGTTAAGGTCGAGGTCGCGAACGAAGTGGCTGACGCGGGTGAGGCCGGAGAGGCTGAGGTCGCGATCGAAGTGGCCGACGCAGCCGAAGAAGCCGACGGCGTGGACGGCCAGGCCCTGCACAGGAAAAAGCCGGCCCGGTCTTTCGCGGTCATCGCCGACATCGGCCAAAATTACTGGGAGATCCTTCACCTGCGGTCCGCCCGCTGCATCATTCTGGCCAGCATCTTCTATCTTCTGGCCAATACCATGCTTTCTTCGGACCGGATGTATTTCTATACCTATAATCTGCACCTTCCGGCCTGGACCATATCCGGCATCATGGCCTTCCAGACCTTCATTTCCGTGATCTTCGTCCCGGTCCTGATCCGGATGACCAAAAAATTCGACAAGCGGTCCATGTTCCTTGCGGGAATGGGGATCAACACGGTGGCGGCGATCATCTACGGCATCGCCGGGATCGCCGGCCCGGTCAATATGGTCATCTATTCATTCTTCCTGTCCATCGGGAGTATCTGCTACTGGCAGCTGATCGCGGCCATGGTCTATGACGTCTGCGAGGACGACCAGCTGACCAACCGAAAGGAACGTTCCGGCATGGTCATCTCCATGCAGTCCATTTCCGAATCCCTGTCGGAGGCCCTGGGCCTGCAGCTCCTGGGCATCATCCTGGGTATGGCGGGATTTGACGGAACCGCAGCCGTCCAGACCTCGAGGGCCCTCATGTGGACCCACTGGTCCCTGACCTTTATCCCCGCGGCCTTCATGATCCTTGCCCTGATCTGCATCTGGCGCTATCCCATCACCAAGCAGCAGTATTACAGGATCCTTCAGGCTTTGGAGGAGAGGAAAGAGGGCTGACCGGCGGCTTAGCGGCCGATCGCTCTTACTTGAGCGATCGGCGGTCTGTCTTACCAAGCGAGCTCGCCTTATAGCTGTCCGCACCGGTCACCAGTAGGGACCGGCGGCCAGCGCGGCACGCTTTGGACAGACCCCTTACAAGATCCTTCGCCGAAGGATGACGATTTCCGTCACCCCGTCTCTTAAGGATCGTCATTTTTCGCTGTTCTTGTCCAGTGCTCTTAGTTGGAATGACGATTAACAACTTAATGGACTGCGGAAAATCGTCACTCCGAAAATACCGTCCCTTCCCTGA
>CAMOZS010000120.1 GCA_946631075.1 uncultured Bacillota bacterium
CTCCTCAGTAAATGATCTCAAGGGTCTTCCTGTCCGGCTCTCCGTCAAAGAACCTGTCCAGGACTTTGCCAAACACAGGGATATCGGGATCCGCCTCATGGAAGAGAGTCATGCAGGACCGGACCTTCATGGCGTCCACATATCCCACGATGCTTTCGATCCTCCCCTCCTGCTCCAGAAGAGCTTCGGAGATCTCGATCAGCCGCCCGCGCAAAGTCTGGTCCTGCAGGTATTGTTTCGCTTCGTCCAGACTGGCCAGAGCGTAGTACTGCGATGTGGCGCTGCAGCCAAGTCCCCTGATCTGGGGAAAGATGTACCAGATCCAGTGACTGACCTTCCGTCCCCTCCGGATCTCCCCAAGGGCCTGCTCGTAGGAATCCCAGGATCCGTTCTGGGCGTCCAGATATTTTTTCGCGTTGAATCCGTCCATGATATGGTCTCCTTTCAGCCGCCGGGCAGGTCTCAGTAATATAGTTCCTGAGGGCCCTTGTATTCCTGAATGGTATTGCCTCCGTCCACCACCAGAGCTTCGCCGGTGATATAGGAGCTTTCCTTCGACGCCAGGAAGACGATGGCATTGGCCACTTCTTCTGCCCGGGCGCTTCGGCGAAGAGGCGTGTTCAGACCGCCGGCCGCTTCCGCCTCGGTCTGGGAGGCGGTCCCGATCCATCCCGGCAGGACGCTGTTGACCGTGATCCCGTCCTGACCGAATTCGATGGCCAGGGCCCGGGAAAGGCCCAGGATCCCGGCCTTGGCGGCGCTGTAGCTGCCCTCCCCCGGATTGCTGACCAGGGGGCCGGTCACACTGGAGACATTGACGATCCGTCCGTATCCCTGCTCTTTCATAACCGGCAGGACCTCTTTTGTTACATTGAAGGGGATATTTAAATTGCGGTCTATGGCATCATCCCAGCTCTCATAGGTCATGTCGAGAAATCCCGAGAAGTCCTCCTCCATGCCCACCTGGACCATGCCGGCGTTGTTGACCAGGACATCGATCCGGCCAAAGTCCTGCCGGACCGCCCGGGCCAGATCTCTCACCTGGGCCCTGTCCATCAGGTCCGCGATATAGGCCCTGACCTCGATGCCTTTATCTGCCAGTTCTTCGGCCCGCTGAAAGATCCGGTCGGTGGTCGCGGTGATGGCGACCCTGGCCCCCAGTTCCCCCAGGATCATAGCCGTCTGAAATCCGATGCCGGTCTGGCTTCCCGCCCCGGTCACCAGGGCCACCTGCCCTTCGAAATTCACAAATGAACGCGCCATGGTTTCCCTCCTATTCGGCATCTTCGGGATCGTGTCCCAGATCCCGCATCAGTTCTTCCCCTTCTTCGGTCAGGGTAAGCCGGGGATATTCGTCATCGGTCTCCTGCAGAAGGCCCCGGTCGATCAGTCCCTGGATCTGGCCGTCGATCTCCTCCCCGCTCCGGCCCTTCATGGTCCCGAAGGCGGAGTTCTGGTTGAGCCGGCGGCTGAACACCCGCACGCTGTGGCTTCCCTGAAGGATCTCGATCACAAGACCCCGGCTGGCCCTCTGCTTGCACTTTTCCACGCAGAACAGGATCATCTGTTCATCATTGTTTATCTTCATATGCCTCTCCCTTTCTCTTTCTTACGCGTATCCGTATCTTTTTCTCAGTTTCACCGTGAACAGGATGACCGGGATGATCGAACCGGCTTCCGCCACCGCCGCAGCGGACCAGACCCCGTTCAGGCCGAAGAAGACGGGCAGGATCATCACAGCCCCGATCTCGCAGATGACCACCCGGACCGTGGCGATGACCGCGGATACCAGGCCGTTGTTTAAGGCCGTGAACATGCCTGTGGTGAATATGTTGAGGCCGCAGGTGATGAAGATCAGACAGTAGATCCTTATCCCGTGGACCGCCATATCCACCAGGTCCCCGTCATAGCCCACGAATATCGAGACCAGGGGCCTGGCGAAGATCATGATGACCGCCAGCATGACAAGTCCCCCGCCTTCCATAAGAATTATACTCTTTCGGAAAAGATTTTTCATCTCCGTCCGGTTCTCCGCCCCGTAGTTATAGCTGAACAAAGGCTGGACGCCCATGTTGTATCCGGCAAAGACCGCGAAGAAGATATAGGTGCAGTATTCCATGACTCCAAAGGCTGCCACACCGTCGGATCCGGCCAGGCGGAGGAGCTGGAAATTGTAGAGCATGCTGACCACGGATTCCGAGACTGTGGAGACCAGCTCCGAGACCCCGTTGCCGCAGGCCTTAGCCAGGGCCCTGAGGTCCGCCCTTGGCCGGCCGATCCTGAGCAGGCTGTCATTTGGCCGGAGGAAATAGATCAGGGGGACGATCCCTCCCAGAAGCTCGCTGATCCCTGTAGCGACCGCGGCTCCCGCAACGCCGTAGTGAAGGACGGCCACCAGCAGGAAATCCCCGACGATGTTGGTCAGTCCGGCGCTGACCGTGATCCAGAATCCAAGCCTCGGCTTCTCCGCCGTCACGAAGAGGATCTGAAAGAAGTGCTGGAGCATGTAGAAGGGTACGGTGAACATCCCGATGGTCCCGTACACCATGCAGGGGCGGACCATCTGTTCCTCCACCCCCAGAAGGCCGATCACCGGCCGCAGGGCCAGAAAGCCGACCACCGCCATGATCAGCCCTGCGCCTATGCAGACGAAGGTGAAGAAGGAGAAGTACTCTTTGGCCTTCTCCGGCTCCTTCTCTCCCAGGAGCTTGCCGATGATGGCCGCTCCCCCGGTGCCGATCATGAGGCCGAAAACTCCCAGCACCATAAAAAGCGGGAAAGTAACATTCACCGCAGCGAAGGCTACTTTACCCGCGAAATTGGAAATGAACAGTCCGTCGACGATGCCGTAGATCGATAGGAATATCATATTCGCTATGGTCGGCAGGACGAAGACAGATAGTTTTCTGTATGTAAAATGATCTGATAGCTGTATTCTGTTTTCTCTGCTCATTTATCCGAGCTTACTGAAATCGGCCGCTCCGTGCTTGCAGATGGGGCAGACATAATCTGCCGGCAGTTCATCTTCCTCATAGATATAGCCGCATACATTGCAGATCCAGCCCTTCTTGGCCTGAGGCTTCTTGGGCTTGACGTGCTCCTGATAATAGGTGTAGGTCATGGTGTTGACGCTGCTGAGGACTTCCGATTCAGTGACGTCGCACAGGAAGAGCCAGTGGGTCCCCATGTCCACGGTGTCGTATACGTTCAGGGACAGGAAGCCGTTGGCGTATCTGGTCAGGATGGGCAGTCCGTTGGCAGCCCTCTCCCAGTCGGAGAATCCGGCGAACTTGTCAGCGTCACGGCCGGACTGGAATCCGAACCGCTTGAAGATATCGAAGGTGCATTCCTCGCTGAGGGTGCAGACGTTCAGACGTCTGGTCCTGTTGATGACCTCGCAGGAATAGTTGGCCTTGTTGATATTGACCGCTACCCGGTTGGGGTTGTCGCTTACCTGGGACACGCTGTTGACGATCAGGCCGTTGTCCTTGACCCCGTCATTGCAGGTGACCACGTAGAGCCCGTAACCGATCTTGAACAGAGCCGAGGTCTCGATCTGAGGAGCCTTCTGTCTCTGTCTGCCGTAGCCTGCAGCCATCTCATCGGCCAGATCATGCAGCTTCTGGGTGCTCTCTTCGTTCAGGGCCGACCGGATGGTCACGGTGTTGCTGGCGAAGGTCAGGTTCTTGCATCCGGACAGCATATCCTTCATGATATCCGCCGCGGCAGGCGCCCAGGATCCGTTCTCGATGAGACCGATGGTCCGGTTCTGGAAGTTGCGCTCCCGCAGATTGATCAGGAAGTAGTGCATGAAGGGATAGATCTCAGCGTTGTATGTCGTGGTCGCCAGGACCAGCTTGTCATAGCGGAAGGCGGCGTCCACAGCCTTTGCCATATCGTCTCTGGCCAGGTCATAGACTTCGACGTTGGGAACGCCCGCGGCGGTCAGCCGGTCTCTCAGGATCATGACCGCTTCCTTGGTGTGGCCGTAGACCGATGTGTAGGCGATCACTACGCCCCTGTCCTCGGGCTTGTATCCGGACCACTTATCGTAAAGATCCAGGTAGTATCCCAGATTCTCCTTCAGGACGGGACCGTGGAGGGGACAGATGGTCTGGATCTCCAGGCCGCTGGCCTTCTGGAGCAGGTCCTGAACGAAATCGCCGTACTTGCCCACGATGCCGATGTAGTAGCGTCTGGCCTCGTCCGCCCAGGGCTCGTCTCTGTCCAGGGCGCCGAACTTGCCGAAGCCGTCCGCCGCGAAGAGGACCTTCTCGGTGGACTCATAGGTCACCATGACCTCAGGCCAGTGGACCATGGGCGCGAAGACAAAGTGCAGGGTGTGGGCGCCCAGAGGCAGGGTATCTCCCTCATTGACCTCCAGGGTGCGGCCCAGGGTCATGGTCGGGAAGAACTGGTGCATGATCTCAAAAGTCATGCTGTTGGCCACTACTGTGGTCCCGGGGTACTTCTCGACAAAAGCCTGGATGGAAGCCGAATGGTCCGGTTCCATGTGCTGCACGACCAGGTAATCCGGCGCCGGGCAGTGGATAGAGTTCAACACTTCCTCGATGTTGGCCAGCCACTCGCCGGTCTTGTTGGCTGCGATCGTATCCATGACGACCGTCTTGGCGTCCACGATCAGATAGGAGTTGTAGGCCATGCCGTTGGGAACGACATACTGGCCCTCAAACAGGTCCACATCGTGATCGTTAGCGCCGATATAAAAGATCGAATTGCTTACTTTATTCATATCATCACCATTTTCACTTTCTTACATATACCGTTCTACTATTATATCCAAGGCTGGAGGTAAAATCGAGAGTTTTTTCTAAATTCAGAGACTTTCTTTACCGGTCCGGAAAAGTTCGATCATATATCCGGTCAGGCTGTGATTGTCGTTCATCTCCGGGACCTCCTCCCGGGGGACCCAGACCGCTCTGGACAGCTCTTCCCGGTCCATATGGATGGCCGTGTCTCCGTCCGCTTCGCAGAAGATGCCGACCAGGAGGTTGGAATCGGATCCCCAGGGCTGGCTGGCCACGTAGCGGAGATTCTTCACGTGGACTCCCGCTTCCTCCATGACCTCTCTGCGGACGGTGTCCTCCACCGTTTCCCCGATCTCGCAGAATCCGGCAATCAGGGCCCAGCCTTTGTAGGCTCTGTCGGCATACTTGGTCATGAGCAGGTTCTCGCCGTCGATCACGCCGACGATGACCGCCGGGGCTATGGTCGGGAAGACCAGGTTCCCGCAGGATGGGCAGCGGAGCATCCGCTCCTTTTCGCCATGGCGCAAAGGCTGGCCGCAGCGGCCGCAAAAGCGGTTCCTGTCATACCAGGTGAAGAGATGGCAGGCGGTCATGCAGGCGAACATGGAGGTCAGGTCCGGGCCCTTGCGGGCG
>CAMOZS010000121.1 GCA_946631075.1 uncultured Bacillota bacterium
GATGGAGATCGCCATGATGGCGATCATGGTCGGCATCAGGTTGCGGACGCAGTGCTTCCACATGACCTGTCTGCGGGAAAGCCCTTTGGCCCTGGCCAGCAGAACGTATTCCTGGCCGGTCTCATCGAGGAGACGGTTGCGCAGCATGTAGGCGTAGTACCAGAGGTGGCTCAGGACCACGACTGCAAGGGGCAGGATCAGGTGCTCCGCCCGGCTCGCGATGCTGGCCGTCTGTCCCAGGGCATAGGCGCCGCTGCTGGGCAGCAGATGCCAGGTGACCCCAAAGAGCAGGATCAGGACCAGGGAGAGCCAGAATTCCGGGATACAGCTGGTGATCGTTCCGACCTTGCATATCACACGATCCAGGAGACTGTTCTCCCGGTAGGCGCAGAGGACGGCGATCAGAAGGGCCAGGCCGAAGGTCAGGATGAAGCCGAGGCCTCCCAGCAGCAGGGTGTTCAGCAGTCTTCCGGAGATCACGGTCATAACATCCTGCTTGTATTTGAAGGAAATGCCGAAGTCGCCGTGAAGGGCGGCCTTCAGCCAGTCCGCGTATTGCTCGATGATCGGCCCGTCCAGCCCCAGCCTTTCGATGGCGTGGGCCCTTTCCTCCGTGCTCATCCGTTCGACACGGTCGCCGTAGTAGGAGACCAGGGGGTCGCCCGGCGCAAGCCGCGCCATGAAGAAGGTGATGAGGGAAAGAACGAAAACAGAGACCAGCAGGAGCAGGACTTTTTTCAGGATGGTTCGGGAGGTGCTGTCCAGACGCAGGTTCATCGGACCACCTCCTGTTTGATCATCTGTCCCCGCTGCATGATCCCTATGCGGTCACTGATCAGCCGGACCAAAGGCAGGTCATGGCTGATGAAGAGCAGGCTGGTTTCGTGTTTTTTCTGCAGGGAAAGAAAGAGCTCGATGATCTGGGCCTGGATGGATACGTCCAGGGAGGACGTCGGTTCATCCGCAATGAGAAGCTCCGGATTCATGCTGTAGGCTCTGGCTATGCTGACCCTTTGTTTCTGGCCGCCGGAAAGCTGGGCCGGATACCGGTCAAGAAAGGAGGCGTCCAGCTGTACTTCCTGCAGCATGGACAGGACATATTCGTCCAGACTGGTCCGGTTCGGGAACATCCGGTGGATCTGAAGCGGTTCCGCTATCAGTTCCCGGACGGTCATCTTCTGGTCCAGGGCTGCCCCGGGATCCTGAGAAATGAACTGGATCTTCCGGGCGAGCTGCATCCGGTCTTTTCGTCCCAGCCTGCGTCCGGTGATCTCGGTGCCGTCGTAGATGACCTTGCCGGAGGTCGGCCGGATCATTCCCAGGACGCACTTTGCCAGGGTGGATTTGCCGCTGCCGGATTCACCGACCAGGGCAAAGGTCTCTCCCTTGCGAATATCAAAGCTGACCTTGTCCAGGGCCCGGACGCTGCTGCGCCCGAGGGGGAAGGTGTGACTGATATCCCTGACCTCAAGCAGGACCGGACGGTCTGTTGCAGGGCTTTCGCAGTTTTCCCTGTCCGGATCTTTTTCGGCAGCCGCTCCAGCCTTTGCATGAGGCATGGGGATATCCACCTTCGGCGCCCGGGGGTCGGCCAGCCAGGTGGCAGCCCTGTGGCTAGCGGAAAGCGAGAAGAAGGGCGGCGCCTGTACGTAGTCGATGCCCAGAGCATACTCGTTTCTCTCCGCGAAGGCGTCTGCTTCGAAGCCCTCCGGGATGATCGGAGGAGCGCCCGGGATCGGCTGCAGACGGCCTTTTTCTGCAAAGGCAGGTAAGGCCCGCAGCAGGCCCCTGGTGTAGGGGTGGGCCGGGGTCTTCATGATCTCGTCGGCGGTGCCGGTTTCAATGATCCTGCCGGCGTACATGATGTGGATGGTATCAGCGATGCGGGCGCAGGTGCTCAGATCGTGAGAAATGAAGAGGACGCTGAGTCCCCGCTGCTGGCGCAGGCTGAGAATGAGATCCAGGATCTCCTGACGGATCGTTTCATCCAGGGCGGTGGTCGGCTCGTCGGCAATGAGAAGTTCAGGATCGCCGGCCAGGGCTATGGCAAGAACGCAGCGCTGCCGCATGCCCCCGGACAGCATCCAGGGATAGGCTCTGATCCTGAGCTCAGGCCTGTCGATCGCCACCGCGTCGAGAAGGTCCACCGTCTTCTGCCGGATGGCGGCTGCGGACATGGACCGGTCGTGGACACGGATGGCCTCGGCGATCTGGTCCCCGATGGTCTGGGAAGGATCCAGTGAGGTCATGGGATCCTGAAAGACCATGGAGATCTTCCGGCCGCGGACTGCGCAGTAGTCGCGGTCGCTGAGCCGGGTCAGGTCCCGGCCGCCTGCGCAGACGGATCCGGAAACGACTTTCGCCGGGAAGGGGAGCAGGCCCAGGATGGTCTTGCAGAGCACGCTCTTGCCGCAGCCGGACTCTCCGACAACAGCAACGATCTCTCCACGTCCCACGGACATGGAGAGATCTCTGACTGCGCTTATTGTCCCTCGATCGGTCGAAAAAGTCACCGAGAGGTTTTTGATTTCCAGGATCGATTTTTCCATAGCTGCAATATCTTTTCTGTCTGTATATCGTTATTGAACGATCAGCCAGTCTTTAACGTTCCAGAAGATGCCGACACCGTGGTGTCCCAGGATGGTATCGGTCGTGATCCCCTGAATGGGCAGGTTGCTGACGTAGTTGACGTCGCAGTAGCAGAAGAAGGTGTAGGCCGGGTCGTCAACCAGAGCCTGCTGGAACTGGGAGTAGTACTTCTGACGTTCTTTCGGGTCTGAAGTCTGCCGGGCCTTGGTGAGGCTCTCATCGACCGCCTTGTTGCTGTAGGCGCTGTAGTTGTTGCCCTTATCGGTGCCGAAGACCTTGTAGGTGTGGTCGTCCGCGTCAAAGGGGCTGCCCCAGCCGATCAGGAAGGCCTCCTGGTTCTCCCAGTCGATCTCGGACTTGACTTCGTAATTGGCGTCGACCCCGATGTCCTTCAGGTTCTGGCAGGCAATGGCCGCCAGATCAGCCCGGACCTGATCTCCTTCCTTACAGTTGATGGTGAAGGAAAGTTTCTCGCCATCTTTTTCATAGATGCCGTCATCGCCCAGGGTCCAGCCCTCGGCTTCGATCAGTTCTTTCGCTTTGGCGGGATCATAACCCTCTTGTACAGCCTTTGCATCGTTGAATTCGTTTCTGGCCAGAGGCCCAAAGGCTGGGATGCCCTCGCCCAGGAGCACGCTCTCGACCATGGCGTCACGGTCGACGGCGCAGTTGAAGGCGTGGATCAGGGCCTTGTTCTTCTGCCAGAAGGGGTTGTTGAAGTTGTACATGATGCCCCGGTAGTCGGAGGTCTCCATGTGATAGACGGTGTAATTGTCATCGTCCGAGAAAGTCGCCGCGTCCTTCGGAGTGACCTGGGCAAGGTTAAGTTCGCCGGACTGCAGCTGCAGGGCCTTGGCGTTGTCATCGACCACGATCTTGAAGATGATGGTGTCGATGTTGGGTGCTCCGCCCCAGTAGTCTTCGTTCTTTGCGAGGGTGATGCTCTGGCCCTCGTCCCAGGCCTCAAACTTGTAGGGGCCGGTGCCGACGGGAGCACGGAAGTATTCGTCAGACTGCATGTCCTTGCCTTTCAGAAGATGCTCCGGCAGGATGCCGATGGTCATGTACTCCGGGAAGGCGACGTTTGGCTCTTTAAGGGTGAAACTGATGGTCTGTTCATCGGCGACCTCAATCTTCTCCACGTCTTCGTAGTTGGAAAAGATCTCGGATTCGTTATCCGGATCCATGATGGCTTCGATGGTGAATTTGACGTCATTTGCGGTGAAGGGCTGGCCGTCATGCCAGGTGACGCCTTCGCGCAGGTGGAAGGTATAGGTGTTGGTCTCCTCGTCCAGGTCATAGCTTTCGGCCAGGGCCGGAACGACCTCGTTCTTCTCGTTGTGGCCCATGAGCCCGTCGAAAAGGAGGAGGTTGATCTCCCCGTGCTCGTCGATAGCCGGATTGATCCGGGTATAATCGTTGCTGCCGTAGATCAGGGTGGAGCCGCCGGATCCATCGGAGCCGGAGTCGCTGGAACCGCCGGAGCCGCATGCCGTAAAGCACAGGGCCATGGCGGCGATCAGGATGGCCAGTAAATATTTCTTCATTGCTTTCCTCCGTTAAAGTCAGTGTCTGCTGATGGTGTCCATTGTAAAGGACGGGCCGGGGCCCCGCAAGCTCCCCGGGGGGATGTTTTTTGAGGAATGGTTGACGAGAAAACAAGGAAGGTTTACAATATGGCCATGATGAACACAAAAACTTATTCAAGAACTTCATACATGGCTCTTTGCGGTCTCTTCGCCGCTCTGATGGCCATCTGTTCCTTCATTTCTATCCCCCTTGGATTCACTCCGGTGCCGGTCAACCTGGCTACCCTGGGCGTCTTCCTGGCCGGAGGTCTTCTGGGAAAGAAGTATGGAACAGTCTCTATCGCGGTCTATGTGCTCCTGGGCGCGGTGGGCGTGCCGGTCTTCGCCGGATTTAAAGGAGGCGTCGGCGTCCTGGCCGGGCCGACCGGAGGCTATATCATCGGCTACATCGCGGCGGCATTTCTGGTGGGGCTTCTGGTCGAAGTGCTGGCTCCAAAGGCTGGGCGGGCTGTCAGGGAGATCCTGGCCTGCGTCATCGCCATGATCGTCGGCCTCTTTGCCTGCTATCTGCTGGGGACCCTCTGGTTCATGGTCAGCACCCACACCGGCGTCTGGCCCTCGCTGGTTTCCTGCGTCTTCCCCTTCCTGCCTGGAGACGCCATTAAGATCGCCGCCGGCGCCATCCTGGTGCAAAGGCTGAGGCGGCTGGTGTAACTGGCGCAAGCGCAGCGAGCGTGCGCAAGGGGACGAAGACATGGAGATCAACACTCTGTTTTACCCATTCTATGGTATGTTAAGCGGCGGGGAACAATCCCTGTACCGCCAGCTTTTGCGTGAGCTCGGATATGGGCGGAAGGAGATCCTGCCAGAGGGATGGGTCCGTCCGGACCAGGCGAAAAAAGTCTGGGACGCGATCATGCTGGACCGGCCGGAGATTTTCTGGGTGAATAGCGGTTTTCGGTTCAAAGTGCAGGTAGACCAGGTCATTTCGATCAGCCCGAAGTATAATTCCTGCGCGGCGGACATCCCGGGATGCAGAAGGCGTATGGAAAGGGCGATCCGAGAATTTACCGCGGGTCTGGACGGCATGTCCGCGGTCCACCGGGAAAAGGCGATCCACGACCGGATGGTCAGTCAGATCTCCTATATTCACCACGATCTGGATCAGACAGCCTTTGCGGCGCTGGTGGAGAAGAAGGCGGTATGCGCCGGATACAGCCGGGCATTCCAGCTCCTGATGCAGACCATGGGCATACCCTGCTACTACTGCGAGGGCCGGG
>CAMOZS010000122.1 GCA_946631075.1 uncultured Bacillota bacterium
GCTCCTCTGCTGCTTCCGTCTTCTCGTTTTTGATCTCTACTACATAGATGATGGAATTCCCGTAATAATCGAAGACTTCGTCCAGTTTCGGGAAACCCGCCCCTTCCGAAGCGCTGTCGGGCTCGTCGTTATAGGCCCTGTCGCGGGTGACGTACAAGGTCCCCTGGGAGGACATGATCACGTCCTGTTCGACGCACACCGCTCCCTGCTCAATGGCCAGATCAAAGCTGTAGAATTCATTGCCTTCGCCTCCGCCGACTCCTCTTGCCGCGTAGACCCGGGCCTGGGGACTTCCGGGCTCTGCCAGCGCATCGCTGCCTTCTTCCTTTTCACCGCCGTCCTCTGATCCGGAGGTCTCCTCCGTCACTTCCGTCGGCGCCGGATCCGGACCATCCCCTTCATCATCGCCGCCTGCGATGGAGGCAACGAACATTCCTCCCGCGATCGATATGGCCGCCAGACAGACGAACAAAACCGGCAGAAGCCACCGGGGTCTTCCCGATGACTTCTGTGTTTTTACATGCTTATACTGTTCATCTTCCGGCTGAAAAGGAATGTCTGAGGCCAGTTCGGTCACTTCCTCCCGGACAGCCGCCGGAGCGCCGCAGTGCTCGCAGAAGGCGCTCCCGTCCGGTATCTCTTTTCCGCAGTTCTGACAAAACATGCTGCCTTATCTCCTTTATTTCAGGAATCCGAAGGACCGGACGATCGGCGGTTCTTTGGCTTCACCCTTGCAGATCGAGAAGAAGCAGATGATCTTCACGATGCCCAGGATCAGAGTGAATGCTCCGAGAAGGAAGTAGATGACCACCGCGAAAATACCGATCCCTGCCAGGCCGCCGAGAGCCATATCCGTATCCATATAGCCTCCGCCGTATCCTCCCAGTACGCTTCCCGCCGAGAAGGGGATCATGATCAGGAAGAAGAGCAGGGCCACGATCGCGATCAGGGTATCCAGAACCACGAACTTCATTCCCTGACGCACATGGAAGCCGGCATATGGAGAAGTGGTTCCCGCCAGCAGGGCCATGATGATGCCCAGGAATCCCAGCAGATAGACCAGCATGGCAACTGCTTTGTTCTCGGATACGTCTTTGGCGTCGAACTCACGGGTATGATCCCATTCCGGCGCCATGGCTACCGGCCGTCCGCCTCCGGGATAACCGCCGCCCTGGCGTCCTCCGCCCTGGCCTCCTCCGCGGGGATAGCCGCCACCCGGAGTATTGTCGCCGTTATATCCGTTTCCGCCCGGATGACCGTTTCCGCCCTGGAAGCCGTCGTAACCGTTGCCGCCCTGATAGCCGCCGCCGTTATATCCGTTTCCGCCCTGGAAGTCGTTTCCGCCCGGGAAGCCGCCGCCGTTATATCCGTTTCCACCCTGATAGCCGCCGTTTCCTCCGGGATAGCTTTCGTTTCCGCCCGGATAGCCTTCGCCGCCGCCCGGGAACACTTCCTCTGCCCCACCGGCCGGAATGTCCGCGCCGCTGTGATCTCCGTCCAGAATGACTGTCATATCTTCCGGATCCATGATCTTAGTCCCGCAGGATCTGCAAAATTTCGCGGTATCAGGCACTTCTGCGCCACAGTTGCTGCACTTTCTCATAATACTCCTCCTATTGTTGTTATGTATGATCTTTATGTCCTGTCAGCTTTGATTTGCTTTCGTTGTCCCCTTATACACTGTCTGAAGGACAGTGTTACGCTCTTTATCCAAAATTATCCGATCCTTGTTCCGCATCCTCCGCAGAACTTGGCTCCCGGTCCCAGCACCTTGCCGCAGTTTGGGCAGATCAGTTCCCGGGGGGCCGGTTCAGGCACGAATTCGGGCTCGCCGACCAGCCGGTATCCGCATTCCGGGCAGAACATATCGCCCTCTTCCAGCTCTGTCCCGCAGGAGGGGCAAAGGTTGGCCTTCTCCGGAGCCTTCAGAAGCCGGGTCAGCCGGTCAAAAAGGGGGAGCAGCTGGGGAAGGGGATCCTCAAAGGCTCCTTCATAATAGGCCCTGCCCAGTTCCAGATAGAGAGCGTCTCTTTCGGCGGCCTCTTCCGGGGTCAGTTCCCTCATCTCGTATAATTGTTTCTGATCGTTCATCTGTCTACCTCCCTATATGTGCTTTCACGGCCGGGCCTCAGGCCAGCCGGAATCTGTCTCCTGAATCTGCAATGGTAAGTTCCGTTCCTCTTGGCAGGCAGTAGAGCCTATGGGCTCCCAAAGGCTGGCCGCTGCTCAGATGCACGCTCCTTCTTGCCGTCGGGCAGACCCTGTACTCTCCCAATGCGTCGTCATAGCTGATCTGGCAGAGGGACGCCTCCTCCATATCCGCAGTCCTGACTTTCACATGATCGCCGTCGCTGCTTCCGATAAAGACCGTCTCTCCCATCATCATGGGATAGGCCCTGCCTTTGAACATGCCTGTCAAACCGATAATTGCTCCGTAAAATTCCCTGTCTGCCACTGCGGTCTCCCTTCCTTTCCTGACCGGTTCATCGATCAGCAGTTCATCCTCCATCCTGTAAACTTCTCTTTTTGTATTCTCCATCCTCTTTCGGGCCAGATACCAGACGATCAGCGCCGCGGCAGCCCCGTGGAGGACCGCCCACAAAAGGACCGGCATCAGGGGCAGCTGCAGGTCCGCCATGGACCGGATCTCCCCTGTCACGATCAGCCTTAAGGTCAGATTGACCAGCAGGCCGAGTCCCGAGGACAGCAGGCAGCCTTCTCCCGGAAGAAGAAGGGCCAGGGCCCCCTCGATCAGGGGAAGCATGAAGGTCAGTATCCATGTCCCCAGGAAAAATCTGACCACTTTCTCCGTCCCGTAATCCGTCATCTGCCTGAGGGACTCCGGGAGGTCCAGCTTTTGCGGATCGTTCAGATCCTGAAACCACTCTATCAGATCCCACCCGAAAATGCCAGGGCCATCTGCCTCCGCCATCACCGGCAGCAGGGCCGTCAGAGCGATCAGAAAGAAGGCTCCCGCCAGCCCGTACCGGACATGTTTTATCTGAAATCTACTGGATCCTGCTGTAATCCTCATTTAATATAGCTATTTCCTCCTGATACTCTCCCGGAGTCTTCTGGGAGGCATTCATGGCCTTGCTGTAGTACTCCCGGAAGAGGGTATAATCCGCGTATCCGTTGGGCCGCAGGCTCTGCCGGTTCATCTCCCCGATCGCCATCAGGAACCAGTAGCCGAACTCCGTGCCGTCCTGCCTTCTATCGTACATATCCGCCAGGCCAAAGATCGCGTCCGGATCCTCCGCCCTCCGGTAAGCCTCCGCCGCGCTCTTGAAGTCGGTCCATCCTCCCCTGTTCTCGGTCAGGACCAGCTCATAGCGGTTGCCGGCGATGCTGAACTCCTTATTATTATAATAGGCCTCTCCCAGCTTCCTGCGGATCGAGCCCTCCCAGGCGGAATCCACTTCATCATCCGCCTCCTCCAGGACCTGGATGCAGGCCGGCCAGTCATTGCGGCCGTTATGGATATCGTACATGGCCATATAGGTCCGGTACTGGAGATACTGGTCCTCCTCGCTCAGCTTCCGGTCCCGCATCCCCCTTGCCGCGTCCCGGAATTCCGCCAGGGCGTCCGTCTTGTCCCCGTCCTCGGCGAGGATCTCTCCTCTGGTGTAGGAGATGGCGTAGTCCGCAAGGTCTCCCCTGCCTTCATCCGCCGCCCGGCCGGCCTGGTCGATCTTCTCTTCCGCCTTATCTGTCTGCCCGTCTCTTGCCAGGGCTACCGCGTAGTCCCGGTACTGGTCGGCAGTCAGCTGTCCGTTGGCGTAGTCTTCCGCGTCCGCAAAGGCTGTGACAGCTTCCCCGGATTTTTCCTGTTCCAGATAAGCCCTCCCCTGCAGGCAGCAGAGGTCGGTGAAGCTGCGCTGGGAATCCTCCCTGGCGCTTTTTTTGTCCACCTTGTCGATATCCTCCTCCAGCTCCCTGCTGCAGCGGCTGAAATCTCCCTCTTCGAAATAGGTGTAATCTTTCCAGTAATAGCCCTCCGCGTTGTCATCGATCAGGTCGATGGCTTCCCCGCAGACGTCCCGGGCTTCCTCATATTCCCTCGACTCGATCAGGTCCCTTGCCTTTTCGATCTTATCGTTGTACTCCCCGGCCTTATGCTTCTGCCAGGCCACGATCCCGCCGGCGCCGGCGCAGAGGATCACTGCGGCGCAGACCGCCGCCAGGATGGCCTTGCGGCTGATCCTTCTTTTTTCTTTCAGGATCCGCCGGCTCTGTTCCGGGACCCGCTTCAGGGCCTGAAACATTTCGTAGGCGCTCTGGTAACGGCCGGCCGGATCAAGATCGACAGCCTTTGCGATCACCTGAGCGAAGGGCCAGCCGACGCATGCGGCCAGCTGGTCCGTATCGATGGGCTGGGAATAGTCCGTCCGGGCCCTGCCGGTAGCCAGATAATACAATGTCGCTCCGACGCTGTAGATGTCCGCCTTGTTGTCGATCGCAAAGGGCACTTCCTGCCGCTTCTTCATGCTGGACACCGCCCAGAGCTGCTCCGGAGAAGAATAACCCCGGGTGCATCCCAGAACCGTGTCCCGGTTGAAATAAAAGGAGATATTGAAATCGATCAGGCAGATGTCCCCGTCCGGTTTCAGCATGATATTGGAAGGCTTGATGTCCCCGTGAATGATGGGGATCTGCCGGGTGTGCAGGTAGTGGAGGGCGCTGCAGATCTGCATGCCCCATTTCAGCAGGTCCTCTTTGGCGAAACGGACCCCCTCTTTCATGTACTGGCTCAGGGACTTTCCGGGGATGAAATCCATGACCGTATAGACCCCTTCCGAAGTCTCGAAGAAATCCAGGACATGGGGCAGATAGGAGTGGTTGATGTTTTTGAGGATATCCACTTCCTGCCGGTTTCTCTCCGCGGAGTAGCCCGGATCGATGATCTTCTTGAGCACGACCATCTTGCGAAGACGCCGGTGGTAGGCTTTGTACACGATGCCGCCGCTTCCCTCGCCGATCTGCTCCCGCACATCGTAGGTCCGCAATATTTCCTCCCTCATCAGGTCCGTCATCCGATCACTTCCTCCATCATGACAAGAAAGTCCTCATTGGCGAAACGGATCAGCTGTCTGTCCTGCAGCCTCCAGGGGCCGTCGATCCTGTGTCCGTTGGCATAGGTATGGTTCCGCGACCCCTGATCCTCCAGGAACCAGTCATTTCCGTCCCTGAAGACTCTGGCGTGGATACGGCTGATGGTCGGATTGCCCGCGACCGAATAATCTGCCGTCATGCTCTTGCCGATGGTGAAGTCGTCGCTTCCTATGGTAATGGTCTCTCCCTCCGGCGAATTCATTCGCAAAAGCCGGACGATCCATTGTTTCGGAGGCTCCTGCACAGGCTCTTCCGGCGCCTGCTGCCTCGGCTCTTCCG
>CAMOZS010000123.1 GCA_946631075.1 uncultured Bacillota bacterium
ATCGCTATCACACGGACCTGAACCGTGCGCGTCTGCCAATTCCGCCATATCCGCACATTGGCTTGTCGCTCACTTGCGACTTTTTTATTATACATCATTTCGGAATAAAATCAAGCCCTGTTTTTATATTTTTTTCTTTCTTTTTTTCGTTTCCGACATACAACATATGGTATCCTGTGATATAATGGATTAAGTTAGTAGAGTATATATTGAGGAGCAGGAATGACAGACAGAAAAAAAGATTTTAACATAGATCCCGGCCAGGTGGCCAGACCGAAAATCGACCGTCAGACCGGACGGATCGAGTTCACCGACAGCTACGCTGAGTTTATGAGTTCCTTCCAGAAGGAAGGGGAAGATGTGCAGGATTATGTGACCGAGGAAGAGCGGAGGCAGGCTCTGGAGGAACGCCGTCAGCAGAGGAAGGCCCGTCAGCGCCGCCGCAGGAGGATCATCGCGGCCGGAACGGTCATCGTGGCGGTGGCGGTCATCGCCATCTTCGGCCTGGGCCAGTTCAACTCGGCCTATGATGACGAGGGCAGCTTCGAAAGCTTCGCCGATTCCCATTTCCACAAGATGCACGTCCTTCCCCAGACCAAGGACCGGCTGGTGACCTATCAGTACGGAGACACCGTTTCCTTCGCCTACCGCTACGATCCCTCCGGCAACGAGGACCTGGCCGTCTTCCGGGACCAGCAGGTCGAGGAACTGAAGAAGGATTTCGAGAAATCCGTCAAGAAGAAGATCAAGGAGCAGGGCGAAAAGAGGGGCGGCTTCTTCCATAAGGACACCAACTACGCCATGCTCTTCGATTCCGCTGTTTATGAAACGGGCAACGGAGCTTTGTCCATGGCCATCTATGCGGTCGAATACAATGAAGTCGACCGTAAGATGGAGCCGGTCCAGAGCTCGGTACAGACCTATCTGCTGAACAAGGACACAATGCTCCAGCTCAATCCCATGCAGCTGCTGACCCCGGATTACAAGGAGAAGGCGGCGGTCTTCTCCACGGATTATCTCAACAAGAACTATAAGGAAGAGGAGATCCGTCCCGACGCGGACATCTATCTCAAGGAAGACGACAGCAACTACAACCAGATCGTTCTTTCCGACGGTGAAATGACCGTATTCTTCGACGAGGGAACCATCCTTGACGCCTCTCAGGGGGTCGCGGCCATCACGGTCCCCAAGGTCTATCTGGGCACATCCCTTCGCAGCAAGGTCATCACCAGATACATCGATCCGGACAAACCGATGGTCGCCATCACCTATGACGACGGCCCGGGCGGGGAAGCCGAGACCAAGATCCTCAAGACCCTGAAGAAGTACGGGGCCGTAGCCACATTCTTCTATGTGGGCAACCGGGTGGACTACGATCAGAAGAACGTGAAGAGGGCATACGAGCAGGGATGCGAGATCGCCAATCATTCCTGGGACCACGCCGACCTGACGGGTCTGTCCGCCAAGGGGGTCAAGTCCCAGATGAGGAAGACCAACAAGGCCATCAAGGAAGTCATCGGGGTGAAACCGGAGATCTACCGTCCTCCATACGGATCTTATAACGATGACGTCCTGGAGGCAGCGGACATGCCGGCCATCATCTGGGATGTGGATACCGAGGACTGGCGGTCCAGAGACGCCAAGGCTGTCTTCAAGGTCATCAAGAAGACCAAGAAACTGGACGGCAAGATCATCCTGATGCACTCGATCTATGATTCCACCGCCGCAGCGACCAAGAAGATCGTTCCCTATCTTCAGAAGAAAGGCTATCAGCTGGTCACCGTCAGCGAGCTGATCAAATACAAGACCGGAGAAGCTCCAAAGGCTGGACACACCTATTAACAGGAGATTAATACAATGCTGATCACAAGAAGAAGTGACTACGCCCTGCGGATCTGCAGAGTTCTGAAGGATGGGAAGATCCATAACGTGACAGAGATCTGCCGGGCGGAGGATGTTCCCAAGGCCTTTGCCTATAAGATCCTCCGTGAGATGGAGCAGAAGTCCATCGTCCACTCGGAGCGGGGGAACCGGGGCGGCTACTGCCTTAACGTTTCCCTTGAAGATATAACACTGTTCGATATCGTCATGGAGCTGGATGATGATGTATCCATGATCCACTGTGTGAAAGAGGGCTGCCCCCGGGATACCGCGGATGAACCCTGCCGGATGCATGAAGAGATCGTCCGGATCCAGTCCATACTGATCACAGAGATGCAAAGAAAGACCATCGCCCAGATCCTGGGCAGCGAATAAAAAAAGATCCAGGCAGGCCTGGACCGGGCAGATCCGAAGCGGGCATCAGTCCCGCAGGATCCGGATCGCTTCATTCATATCATCGGGAAGGGGAGCTTCGATATGAAGCTCTTTTTTCGTGATCGGATGGATGAAGCGAAGGGAAGCCGCGTGGAGGGCCTGGCGGCCGATCAGCTGAGGGCAGGCGGTGCCGTAGAGCAGGTCGCCTGCGACAGGATGTCCGATATGGGACATGTGGACCCGGATCTGATGGGTCCTGCCGGTCTCCAGGCGGAGGCGGACCAGACTGTAGCCGGCGGCTCCGGAAGCCGCTGAGCCCGCCGCGGCATCGGAAGCTGCGTCCGCTGCGGCCGGTCCGTCAAACCGCTCCAGGACCTGATAGTGGGTCACGGAAGGGGCCCCGTCCTCACAGACTCCCCGGCAGGGGCTGTCCGGGTACGGATGGCCGATGGGAAGGTCGATGGTGCCCGATTCCTCATCGATCACCCCGCAGACCAGGGCCAGGTATTCCTTGGAGATGTGGTCCGACTTCATCTGGGAGACGATGTCGTTCTGGACATAGGCGTTCTTGGCCACGATAAGAAGGCCGGAGGTATCCATATCCAGCCGGTTGACGAAGCGGATCTTAAAGGGATTGCCATTTTCTCCGGCATGGGAATCCATGTAGACCATCAGGCCGTTGGCTATGGTGCCGTGGGTGTGGCCCTTGGTCGGATGGACCGTCACTCCGGGCTGCTTGTTGATCAGCATAAGGTGGCTGTCCTCATAGACCGGATCGATTGGGATGTTTTCAGGCAGGAAGTGGCTTCTGTCCTCAGGCAGTCTGATCACCAGGACATCCCCAGCCTTTGCGCGGATGAAGCCGGGAACCGACTCCCCGTTCAGGAAGACCCGGTGCTCCCGCTTGATCCTGCCCCGCAGCCGGGAGGAGAAATCAAAGTGAAGGCGCATCAGGTCGCGGACCTGGGCGCCGTCTTCTTCTTTTGTTACGATATGTCTGAATTCTGTCATGAAAACCCCTTAGAGGAACTTGTCCTTTACCTTGCTCCAGAAATCATAGCCCTTGAGACGGATCAGGTGGACCGAAGTGTTGGAGACCCGGACCTCGATGCTCTTGACGTTATTATAGGCTGTCTCGAAGCCGTCGTTGTTGAGATAGATCCGGTTTTCCCGGGATTCGGGGACCACGCCCAGAGACAGGTCCGCGGGCAGCAGGATGCTGGAGGTGAAGGACCGGTAAGCCGTCGTGTTCATGGGCGCGATGGGCGTGACCTGGAGCACGTTCAGCCGGGGATCGGCGATGGAGCCGCCCACCGAGTAGTTATAGGCCGTGCTTCCGGCGGAAGTGGCGAAAAGCAGACCGTCGCCGGAGAATTTCTCGATGTACTGGTCTCCGATGGAGATGGACAGGTGGACCGAGTAGGACTGGCGGCCCTTGATAGTCACCTCGTTCAGCCCCAGATGGGGATGTTTATGGCCGTCCACCGTGGTCACGATGGCCCGGACTGTGTTCAGCTCCTGCAGATTGTATTCGCCGGATTCGTACTGCTCGATGAACTGGTCAAGGTCCGATGGGAGGACGTCCTGGAAAAAGCCCAGGTGGCCGGTGTTCACGCCGACGATGGGGCAGTTGGGGAAGCCGCAGCGGTGGATGGCCCGCAGGAAGGCGCCGTCTCCGCCCACGCAGACGATCAGGTCGGTGTCATCGTCGAAACGGTCAGAGACCTGATAGCCCCGGGCCTCCAGCTTTTCCTTCATGCAAAGGCTGGTCTTGCGGGAGAGTTCTTCTTCGTTATGAAAAATAGTAATGATCTTGTTGCTCATATCAGTTCCTCAAATTCATCCAGGATCTCAGTAAAGGTCTTCATGGCGTCGCGGATGGGCTCCGGACGGCTCATATCGACTCCCGCGATCTTCAGCAGCTCGATGGGATGATCGGATTCTCCGGTCTTCAGGAAGTCGATGTAGGCTTTGGCTGCCGGCTGACCCTCGGTCAGGATCTTGTGGGAGATGGCTGTCGCCGCGGAATAGCCGGTAGCATACTTGTAGACATAAAATGCATTATAGAAATGGGGGATCCGGGCCCATTCATAGCGGATGGTATCATCTCTTTCGACGGCAGGACCGTAGTATTTGTCGTTCAGCGCCTGGTAGGTATCGCACATCCAGTCTGCCGTCAGCTGGCCGCCGGCCTCGATCTCCTTATGGGTCAGGTCTTCGAACTCGGCGAACTGGGTCTGGCGGAAGAGGGTGGTCCGGAACTCCTCCAGGTGCATGTTGAGCAGGTACTTCCTCATCTCCGGCTCTGTCTGGGTCTGGAGCAGATGATGCATGAGCAGGGACTCGTTGACCGTGGAAGCCACTTCCGCGGTGAAGATGGAATGGCTGCCGTAGATGTAGGGCTGGGTCTGCCGGGTGTATCTGGCGTGCATGGAGTGGCCCATTTCGTGGATGATGGTGAAGACATCCTTCAGGGTTTCCGTGTAGTTGAGCAGGATGTAAGGATAGCTGTCATAGCAGCCGAAGCTGTAGGCTCCGCTGGTCTTGCCCTTGTTCTCATAGACGTCGATCCAGCGCTGGCTGATACCCTCGTTCATCTTGGCCAGGTAATCCTCGCCGAAGGGGGCAAGGGCTGCCCGCATGATGTCCAGGCCTTCCTCGAAGGAGACCCGGCGGTCCGGGACCTTGATCAGGGGCACGTACATGTCGTACATATACATCTTATCCAGGCCCAGCAGCTTCTTGCGCAGCTGGGTATAGCGGTGGAGCTGGGGCAGGGATTCGTTCACCACGGCCACCAGGTTGTCATAGACTTCAGCCGGGATGTTGTCGCCGGAAAGGGCGGCGGCCCTGGCGGAATCGTATTTGCGGATCCGGGCGGTGACCACGTCGGTCTTGGTATTGTAGTTATAGGTGGCAGCGATGGTGTTGATCAGCTTCTTATAGGAATCATACATGGATTCATAGGCAGCCTTGCGGACGTCCCGGTCGTGGCTCTCCATGAATTTGATGTAGCTTCCGTGGGTCAGGGCAGCCTCTTCGCCGTCCTCGCCCCGGATATCCGCGAAGGTCATATCCGCGTTGTTGAGCATGGTGAAGATGTCACCGGTGGCTCCGGTCACTTCGCCCATCT
>CAMOZS010000124.1 GCA_946631075.1 uncultured Bacillota bacterium
TATAAGGACCTGGGCTTTGCCAACGTGGACCATCACCGGGCCATCCGGACCGGCTTTCCCGAGGTGATCTTCGGCCAGGGCAAGACGCCGGAGCAGATCCGGGATATTTTCAAAGAGCTGACCGGCCGCGGCCGGAACATCATGGCCACACGGGCATCAGCTGAGGACTTTCAGGTGGTGAAGGAAGGGGTGCCCGAAGCGGAGTACTACGAGACCGCCCGGATCATCGCCGTCCGGGAAAAGGAAGGCGGGACCGAAAAAGCAGGAAGTGACGCCCCACGGCCGGCGTCCCTGGGAAACGATGCCCCACGGCCGGCGTCCCTGGGGTCCGTCTGCGTGATCAGCGCGGGCACAGCGGACATCCCGGTGGCTGAAGAAGCGGCCGTCACAGCGGAGCTTCTGGGCAATGACGTCAGCCGGGTCTATGATGTCGGCGTAGCGGGGATCCACAGGCTCTTCGACAAACTGCATATTATAAGGGAAGCCAACGTGGTCATCACCGTGGCGGGAATGGAAGGAGCCCTGGCCAGCGTCATCGGCGGACTGGTGGACGTTCCGGTCATCGCCGTGCCGACCAGCATCGGCTACGGCGCCAACCTGGGAGGACTTTCCGCCCTGCTTTCCATGCTCAACAGCTGCGCCAACGGCGTCAGCGTGGTCAATATCGATAACGGCTTCGGCGCCGCCTACATGGCCGCCGTCATCAACAAGGGCCGCAGGTGAAAATTGACCGGGCAGCCGGTATTAAAATACTTCCGCTATACACCGGTATGTGGTAAAATAAACACAGTATGATGTAAATGTTCAGACAAGGAGAACAATATATGGAACCAAAATACAAACGAGTGCTTCTGAAACTGAGCGGTGAGGCTATGGCCGGAGACCAGCATTTCGGCATCAACACACAGTATGTCAAGAAAGTAGCCGAGCAGGTCAAGCAGGTCGCGGAGGCCGGCGTGGAAGTCGCCATCGTCGTCGGCGGCGGTAACTTCTGGAGAGGCCGGACCAGCGAACACATGGATCGGGCAACAGCAGACTACATCGGTATGCTGGCTACAGTCATGAACGCCATGGCCCTGCAGGACGCCCTTGAGCAGCTGGAAGTCCCGTCCCGGGTACAGTCAGCCATTGAGATGAGGGAAGTGGCAGAACCCTACGTCAGAAGAAGGGCCATGCGCCACCTCGAAAAAGGCAGAGTCGTCATCTTCGGCGCAGGCACAGGAAGCCCGTTTTTCTCAACAGATACGACTGCGGCCCTCAGAGCCGCTGAGATCGGAGCGGAAGTCATCCTTCTGGCCAAGAAGATCGACGCCGTCTACTCCGATGATCCGGAGACCAACCCGGACGCGGTCAGATACGACAAGCTGACCCACACCGATGTGCTGGAACAGGATCTGAAAGTTATGGATGCCACAGCGGCAGCCCTCTGCAGAGACAACGACATCGCGATCCACGTGTTCGCGCTGGCCGAGGAAGGCAACGTCATGAAGGCTGTCTGCGGTGAGAAGATAGGAACGATCGTCTCAGGTCGATAACACAGGAGGTACGAAAATGAGCGAGTTCAGTATGGATCAATTACAGGAAAAGATAAATAAGAGCGAGAACCTTCTCAGAGAAGATCTGGCTACAGTCAGAGCGGGCAGAGCCAACGCCGCTCTCGTGGACAAAGTCATGGTCGAATACTACGGCACACCGACGCCGCTGAAGGCCCTGTCCAATATTTCCGTTCCGGAACCGAGGACCCTGCTGATCACACCTTTTGATCCCAAGAGCATTCCGGAGATCGAGAAGGCCATCAACATCGCCAACATCGGCATCAACCCGGTCAACGACGGCAAGGTCATCCGCCTGCAGATCCCTCAGGTCACTGAAGAGCGCCGTAAGGAGCTGACCAAGACCGTCAAGAAGATGGGTGAGGACACCAAGGTCGCCGTCAGAAACCTGAGAAGAGACGCCAACGACAAGGTCAAGAAGCTGGAGAAGGCCGGCGACTATACCGAGGACGACCGTAAGGAAGCTCTGGACGAGATCCAGAAGAAGGTCGACCAGGCGATCAAGGACATCGACCAGATCGTCGCTGACAAAGAGAAGGAGATCATGGAAGTATAGCTTTCCTTTACGGGGAAGCGGGCAGGCGCCGGCAGGCGTCTTTCCCGGATCTGCTTTGACTTGTAATTTCAGGGTGTGGCCGTAACAGGTCACATCCTCATTTGTATAAAGAGCGCAGGAAGGCGCAGCCAAATCACAGGAGGCAGCATGCTGGATATGGAAAGGATCCCGTCCCACGTGGCGATCATCATGGACGGGAACGGCCGGTGGGCCAAAAAGAAGGGCCTGCCCCGTCTGGCCGGCCACAACGCCGGGATGAAATCAATGATCGAGATCGTCCGGCGGTCCAAAGCCCTGGGACTGGACAACCTGACGCTGTACGCGTTTTCCACTGAGAACTGGAAGCGGTCAGCCGAGGAAGTCTCCGGGATCTTCAAACTTCTGATCAAATACGTGGAGAACGAGCTTCGGGTCATCATGGACAACAACGTCCGGATCCGGATCCTGGGCGACTACAGCCCTCTGCCCAAGGATTCCCTGGCGGCAGTCGAGAAGGCAGTCAGCCAGACGGCGGGCAACACAGGCATGCAGCTGAACATCGCCCTGAATTACGGCGGCAGAGCCGATATCCTTCAGGCGGTGCAGAAGCTGGCGGCCGACGCAAAGGCTGGACGGATCCAGCCGGAAGACATCACAGAGGACAGCATCTCCGACTATCTTTACACCGGAGCATCCCAGACCGGATGCGGAGATCCTGAACTGATCATCCGCACCAGCGGAGAAGAGCGGCTGTCCAACTTCCTGCTCTGGCAGTCGGCTTACAGCGAATTCGTATTTACCGACGTTCTCTGGCCGGACTTTACTCCCGAGGAATATGAGAAATGCCTCGAGGAATACCAGAGCAGAGACCGTCGATTCGGAGGAAGAAAATAAGATGAAAACACGAATTTTATCCGGGCTGATCATGGCCCCGCTCCTGGTCATCCTGATCATCGGAGGATACGTCCTCTACGCGGGATGTTTCGCCATCGGAGTCATGGCAGTCTATGAATTCTATAAAGGTTTCAAGGCCATGGATGTCCACGCCTGCTACCCGATCGCGGTCCTGGCAGCGGCAGCCCTGTACGGCATCGGGATCTACGAGCACATGCATGTGATGGATGGGGCGTCTCAGGATCCCTTCTGGTACATGCTCTGGGTCTTCGCGGTCGTTCTGGCCAGCCTGCTCTATCTCTTCAAGATCGAGGAGAGGAAGCTGTCCGACGCCATGGCGACCATCACCGGCATCTTCTATATCGTCTTCTTCTCCTACCACATCGGCCTCATCGCCATGATGGGTATGGAGGTCAGCGCCGTGAAAAATCTGGTCTGGCTGGTGGTCATCACAGCCTTTGGAACAGACATCATGGCCTACTTCACCGGCTACGCCTTCGGCAAGCACAAGCTCTGCCCCAAGATCAGCCCCAAGAAGACTATCGAAGGAGCGGTCGGAGGGACACTGGGCAGCATCATCCTCTGCGGGATCTTCGGGTTTTTCTTTGCGAAGCCGCTCCTGGTCCACTGCCTGATCATCGGCCTGCTGGGCGGAATCATTTCCCAGTTCGGAGACCTGACGGCATCCATCTTCAAGCGCAAGATGGGCATCAAGGACTACGGCAATCTGATCCCCGGACACGGCGGGATCCTGGACCGCTTCGACAGCGTCCTCTTTACCGGACCCCTCGTTTACTATTACCTCAACGCCCTGATGGTGTTCGGAACGACGGGGACCTGGGCATAGCAACGGAGAAATCGACATGAAAAGGATATCGATCCTGGGCAGCACCGGTTCCATCGGGACCCAGGCGCTGGACATAATAGATCACAACAGGGAGGAGCTGCAGGTCGCGGCTCTTTCCTGCGCAAAAAGGCTGGATCAGCTTCGGGAACAGATCGCCCGTTTTTCACCGGAAGCGGTCTGTGTAGCTGAGGAAGAAGACGCCAGGACCCTGCAGGCAGAGTTTCCTGACGTCGAAGTTTTCTGCGGCATGGAGGGGCTGGTTTCCATCGCGTCGATGGAAGGCTGCGACATGGTCCTGAACTCACTTCTGGGCATGCAGGGACTTGAGCCGACTCTGGCCGCCGCAAAGGCTGGCAAGGACATCGCCTTTGCCAACAAGGAGACCCTGGTGGCGGGGGGCGAGCTGGTCATGAAGACCGTCCGGGAAAACGGGGTGGCCCTCCTTCCCGTGGACAGCGAGCACAGCGCCATCTTCCAGTCTTTGCAGGGGAGGGCGGACAACCAGATCCGGCGGATCCTGCTGACCGCTTCAGGCGGACCCTTCCGGGGCTATACTAAAGAGCAGCTGGAAGAGGTCACACTGGAGCAGGCACTCAAGCATCCCAACTGGTCCATGGGGGCCAAGATCACCATCGACTCGGCCACCATGATGAACAAGGGGTTGGAGGTCATCGAGGCCAAGTGGCTCTTCGATGTTCCCCTGGAGAAGATCCAGATCCTGGTCCATCCCCAGAGCGTGCTCCATTCGGCGGTCGAATACATGGACGGCTCGGTCATCGGCCAGATGGGAAATCCGGACATGCGGGTCCCCATCGCCTACGCCTTCACCTATCCCAAAAGGCTGGAGATGACCGGGACCATGGAGCCTCTGGACCTGTTCGCCTATCCGGGCGGGCTGACCTTCGAGAGGGCGGATGAGGAAGTCTTCCGGACCATCCATCTGGCCTATGAAGCAAGCCGCAGGGGAGGGACCTATCCGGCAGCCCTTAACGGAGCCAATGAAGTCCTGGTGGCGGCCTTTCTTGAGAAAAGGATCCGCTTCGCCCAGATCCAGCAGCTTTTGGAAGAAATACTGGACCGGCATCAGCCTTTGTATGAGCCGGACCTTGAGACGATCCTGGCGGCGGATGAAGAGGCCCGCCGCGCAGCGAGGGAGTATATATGACGATCATTTACGCTATACTGATATTCTGTGTCCTGATCTTCGTTCATGAGTTCGGGCACTTCATCACGGCCAAAGCCTGCGGAGTCAAGGTCAACGAGTTTGCCATCGGCATGGGACCGGCCTTCTTCAAAAGGCAGCGGGGGGAGACCCTGTACGCCCTGCGGATCTTTCCCATCGGCGGCTACTGCGCCATGGAAGGGGAGGACGAGGATTCTCCCGACCCCAGGGCCTTTAATAATAAACCGGCCTGGCAGAGGGCCATCGTCCTGGCGGCGGGATCCCTGATGAACCTGCTGACCTGCGTGGTCCTGCTGATCATCATCGCTTTTTACGCGGGGCAGACCACGACCACCATCAATACGGTGGAGCCGCGCTCTCCCGCCGAAGCC
>CAMOZS010000125.1 GCA_946631075.1 uncultured Bacillota bacterium
TTCGCCTTAGTCTCCTCACCTGTATCGCCGCTCTCCTGCTCGACCTGAGCGGTCTGATCATCCGCCGGCGCCGGATCGTCGCCGCCTCCGGCCGCGCCTCCGATGATGCCGATGACCACGAGGATGGCCAGAATGATGAACCAGGGCCTCTTATAGATCGGTTTCTTGTTCTTCGCGCCGCAGCTTGGACAGGTCTTTGCTGATTTCGCGATCTGAGCTCCGCAGGATCTGCAGATGGTCATGGTTTCCTTCGCCATAGTAGACAACCCCCTTCTGTGTTCTGAGTAGTTCCGATACCTTTAATTATAGGAAGCCGCGCAAAAAAGGGGCGTGCTGTCAGCACACCCCGTCCCTATCGAACGCGTATAATATAGAAAGATTCAGATGTCCAGCGGGTCCAGACCGTATTCGTCCAGCAGGAGGTTGATGATCAGGATCTCCTGAAGCCCGCCGTTGATGGCGATGGCAATCCGCACGTCCCGCTCATCTCTGGGGTAGAGGGGCCGGACCCCCGCGATCTCCAGGGCGTGCTGGGTCTGCCGGTAGGTCATCTCGGAGGCGATGCAGAGAGCCAGGATCTTGTCCCGGCCGGGATTGGTCCTGCTTCCGCTCAGGATGTTGTAGGCGTAATTCTTGCTGATCCCGCTTCGCCGGACGACCTCCGCCTTGGAGAGTCCCCGCTCCTCCATCTGATCCTGCAGAAGGCCACAGAAAGTCTGCTCCTCAGAGGAATGTGAGGAGATGAAAGAGTCCGCGTCGGATTGTTTATTGAGTTGTTCAAGCCTGCGGGAGAGGCTTCGTGTCGTATCTTTGTCCATGGGCTTATGATACAATAGAATGGAATCAAAGACAACGAAAAGAGGAGAAAATGAAACCGGAAGAAGAACTGGCCCTATCCTTTTATCGGACCATATCCGTCATTGACGAGAAGCGGGGGATAGAACTGACTGAACATATCGAGACCCACCGGCTCTTTCTGAAGAAAAGGCTGGGAAGATACAATCTGTCTGTCTTTCAGGCTCTGAAGGACGGGAACTTCCCCGGCATCCCGCGGATCGAGTTCATGGTTGAGGATGGGGAGACCCTCATTCTGATCGAAGAGTTCATCAACGGGGAGAATCTGGAGCAAAGGCTGGAGAAAGGCTGTCTGACCGAAGAGGAGACAGCCGGGATCATCGAACAGCTTTGCCGGATCCTCCGGCCTTTGCATGACCATGATCCCAGGATCATCCACAGGGACATCAAGCCCTCCAACCTGATCCTGTATAAGGACCAGCTGTGGCTGATCGACTTTGACGCGGCCCGGGAGGTCCTGCCGGGCCGGGGCAGGGATACGGTCCTGATCGGAACAGAGGATTACGCCGCGCCGGAGCAGTTCGGTTTTTCCCAGTCCACGGAGAGGACGGACATCTATGCGATCGGCGTGGTCATGAACCGGCTGCTGACGGGAGCATTTCCTCAAGAGAAGCTGGCCGGAGGCAGGCTGGGGCCGGTCATCCGCAGGTGCACCGGGATCGATCCGGAAAGCCGCTACCGGAACGTGGAGGAGCTTGCCGGGGACATCCGGAGGAGGATGATCGGGGCAGGGACAGACCCGGATCCGGGAGCACGCGAGGAGCTCGGTGCGGCTGAAGGGCTGAGAGCACGGAAAGGCTCGGGACAAGGGGCGCGGAGCCACCCTGGCCCGGGAGCACTGTTGAGAGAGATCCCCGGATTCCGAAGCGACAAGACCGGCCGGAAGATCCTGGTCGGCATCGGCTACCTGCTGATCCTTATGACCATCCTGTCGCTGGAGATCAAGTCCGGAAACGGACTGCCTGCCGGCCCCGCGGAGTCGGTCTGCAGCAAGCTGGCCGCCCTGGTGATCATCTTCGGGATGATCTTTTACGCGGGAAACTTTCTGGGCTTTCGTGATGTCTTCCCATTCGCCAGCTGCGGCAGGATCCCGCTGGAGATCTTCCGGATCCTTCTTGGAGCCACCATCATTTTCATTGTGCCCTTTCTTGCCCTTGCCCTACTTTTTCCGAACTGAATCCGGGAAGATTCACATTTGGTAGGACGATCCCGGTAAGGATGAGGACCGCTCCCCAGATGCCGGCGGCACCGAAGTTCTCGCCAAGAAGAAGCCGGCCGAGGACAGCCGTGGTCAGGGGATTGAGGGCGCAGATGATGCCGGTGGTCTCCGAAGAGAGAGGCTTCTGGGCGACCGGCTGCATGGTGAAGCCGAAGGCCGTGCAGACCAGGGCGAGACCGGCCAGGGCCAGCCACTGCCCGCCTGTCTCAGGCAGATGAGGAGTCTCAAATACAAAAGAAGCGATAAGTCCCATGAGACCCATGAACCCGACGTAAAGAATGCCGAGGGTCATGGGTTCGTGTTTTTTTGAGAGCCGGTCCGTGATGATGATGGCTGCCGCGTACATGAGAGCGGCGATCATGCAGAGGATCTCGCCCGGTCCGATCCCCGGGAGCACGGAATGGCCGGCCCCTGAGAGCGTGGATGCTCCACCCTCTGGGAGCACCGGCTGGCCGCTGCCCCGGAGCACGATCAGGCCGATGCCGACGAAGGTGATGGCGGTGCTGAAGGCGATGACCGGCCGGGGGAAGCGGCGGAGCAGGAGAGCCTCCAGGACAGGTACGATCACGATGGCGCTGTTCTCCAGAAAGGAACAGGTGGAGGCGGGCGTATACTGGAGTCCGATCAGTTCCGCAGCCATGCATAGGAAATAGGTCCCTCCCAGCAGAAAGGCGGCGGGCAGGATCCCCGGGTCCTTTCGGATGACCGAAAGCGTTTCCCGGAAGAAGAGGAGGAAGAGGATGAGAAAGGCCAGCAGGAAGCGCAGGCCCAGAAGACACAGGGGCTGCATGCTGTCCAGCAGGGCTTTGGACATGAGAAAGGATGACCCTCTGGCCATGGTCAGCCCGGCCATGAGCAGGCAGGCGGACCGGACCGATAACTGAAAATGGTTTTCCCTGATGCGGAGCATATGGTTTCCTCCTCCGAGACTTGTAAGATCACTGTTCTTGACATCAGTATAGCGGCTGGTATATATTGAGTAAAACGAAAATAAATCAAGGCATCATTGACAAGTAAGCAATAAAGAAGACCTAATGAAAAAGAGCCTTCGGGCGGGAAAATGGAAAAGTATATGGATACAGAACGTGTGCGGGCGCTCCTGTGCGCCATCGAGGAGGGGAGCCTGACGGCCGTCTCCGAAAAACTGGGATATACCGCTTCCGGCATCAGCCGGATGATGGCGGCTTTGGAAGAAGAAACGGGTTTTCCCCTTCTGATCCGCAGCCGGACCGGGGTCACTCCTACAGAGGAATGCCTCCAGCTTTTGCCCGTCATGCAGGACCTGGTCCGGGCGGGGGACCGCTACCATCAGCTGTCCGGGGAGATCGCCGGCCTGTCCCGGGGGAGGATCCGGATCGGGACGTCATATTACGCCTATTACGACTGGTTCGCCCGGCTGATCGCGGGCTTCGGGAGGGCCTATCCGGGGATCCGGGTGGAGATCGCCGAAGGGACCAGCACGGAGCTTCTTCAGGCCATGCAAAATCTGGACCTGGACCTGTGCATCATCAGCGAGCGAAAGGGGGCGGCCGACTGGATCCCCCTGACGGAGGATGAGCTGCTGGCCTGCCTTCCCGCCGGCCATCCGCGGGCAGAAGCAGTCAGCCGCGGATCCGGGAACGAAGACTCCACAGACCGGGCCGCCCGCTTCCCGGTGACCGCTTTCGCGGAGGAGGATTTCATCGAACTCTACCCCGGAAAGGAAACAGACAATTCCCGGATGTTCAGGCGCTGCGGCGTCCGGCCCCGGGTCCGCTACTCGACTTCGGACAACTATGCGGCCTATGCCATGGTGGCCGCGGGACTAGGCATCACCTGCACCAACGCCATCATCGGGGAAGCCTTTACGGAAGGCGTGGTCTACCTGCCTTTGGATCCCCCGCAGAAAGTGGAGATCGGCCTTGCCCTGCCCGCGGCAAAGGACATGTCTCCGGCCGCCCGCCGCTTCGCCGAGTATGCCAGAGACCGTTTTCGGTAAATTTTGTGCTGAATCCCGTACAACCGTGGTTGTGTTGGGTTTTTCAAGGGGGTATAATTCCTTATATATAATAACGTAAGAAAATAGTTAAGGGGAAGAGAGGGGAAGACTTATGAAGATCACATTCAATGAAGACCAGAAGATCGTGAACGCGATCCGCGAGGGACTGAAGAAGAAGGACGGCTATTGTCCATGCCGTCTGCAGAAGACCGAGGAGAATATCTGCATGTGTCAGGAATTCCGGGACCAGATCGCGGATCCGGACTTCGAAGGCTATTGCCACTGCAGACTGTACTACAAAGCGAAATAGGAAGACTGGAAAGATAAAGTGGATAGGCCTGCTTTTGCTCACCATAGCGGTCATGGCGGCGGCCACGGTCACGGCTAGCGCCCAGACCCAGCCCTAGGAAGTGTCCGATTGGGCAGCCTTTGAAGAGATCATGTCGGCCGACGGGGAGGCGGATGTCATCCTGACGGGAGACGTGAGGCAGGAACAGAGGATCGAGATCAAGGGGAACAAGACTCTGGATCTGAACGGCTGCACCTTTTCGTCAAAGAAGGATACACTCTGGCTCGCTTCCTGCCCCAGCCTTTGGAAAGCTATCAGACCTGGGCCGACATGCCCTCCGACTCGGAAGACGAGGAATTCATGAGCACCGCCATCACAGAGGACACCGTGATCTTCGCGGTCATGGCGAAGACTCTGGATGAGGCAAGCCTTGAGATCGAGCAGCCGGTCTGCGGCGATGAGGTCGTGAAGAATGAGACCGGAAACCCGTCTCAGGCGAAAAATGCGCCAGCCGTCTATCTCAAGGCGAAGAAGCTGAAGAAAAAGAACCAGAACATCGCCCGGAAGAAGGCCATGACTGTTTCCGGAGCCCAGGGCAAGGTGACCTACAAGAAGGTCAAAGTAAATAAGAAGAAATACGCCAGGAAGTTCACGGTCAACAAGAAGACCGGTAAGATCACCGTAAAGAAGGGCGTGAAGAAGGGTACATACAAGCTGACCGTGAAAGTCAGCGCTGCCGGAAACGGCGATTACGAAGCCGGTTCCAAAAATGTGACAGTGAAGATCAGGGTGAAGTGAGCGCCCTGAAAGGGCGCGGAGTCGGAATGCCTGCGGGGACTTGCGGGAATGAATTATTCCGGCAGGAGGATTCTGCGGATCAGAGCCTGCAGGAGTGCTTCGTCGTAAATATCCGGTTCAAAAGACCAGGTGATCTCTGAGTGTTTCACCTGTCTGCCCGGAAGTTCGTAGATTGTGAAGTTGTGGTAGTCATTCAGCCTTTTCAGGGA
>CAMOZS010000126.1 GCA_946631075.1 uncultured Bacillota bacterium
TTCGGTACTGGGACGGGGTGCAGCCTTCATAGATCTTGAAGATCCGGGAGAAGTGGGAGGCCGAGGCGAAGCCGGTCTTGAAGGCGACGACAGATATACTGCAGGAACGGTCAGCCAGTAATTCCCGCGCTTTGGCGCAGCGGAGCCGGTTATGGCATTCGAGCAGGGTCATTCCGGTTTCCTTATGGAAGACCCTGGCCAGGTAGTTCTTGTTGACATAAAGAGCGCCAGCGACCGCGTCCAGGGAAAACTTGTCCGTGTAGTGATCTTCCAGGTAGGCGACGGCCCGGCCGGCCAGCGACTGTTTCTGTGCTTGTCCGTGTTTGTCCAGCTTTTGCATGAAAAGAACCTTGTAGATGTTAGTTCACTTTAACTAACAATAGTATAACGCATCTAACTCCATTTGTCCACGTTTTCTCGAAATAAAAATCCATGACATGCATGGTCATTTCGTGTATAATAGTATAGTTAATTGCCACTAAGATAATTCATAATAAAACGGAAGGACGTACAACCATGGAAAAGCTTGGTCTGAACACCATAAGAGAGATGTTTCTCGACTACTTCGAAAAGCAGGGCCATTTCCGCAGAGGGAGCTATTCGCTGATTCCCGAAAGCGACAAGAGCCTGCTGCTGATCGGCGCGGGAATGGCGCCGCTGAAGCCTTATTTCGCAGGGCTTGAGACACCTCCGTCCAAGCGTATGACGACATGCCAGAAGTGTATCCGGACAGGCGACCTGGAGAACGTAGGCCACACCGACCGCCACGGGACCTTTTTCGAGATGCTGGGCAACTTCTCCTTCGGCGATTATTTCAAGAAAGAGGCCATCACCTGGGCCTGGGATTTCGCCACCAATGTCCTGAAGCTGCCGGCAGAGAGGCTGTGGGTCACCGTCTATGAAGAAGATGAGGAGGCCAAAACTCTCTGGAGAGATATGATCGGCATTCCCGAGGAGAAGATCGTTCCCCTGGGCAAAGACGATAATTTCTGGGAGATCGGCGTAGGCGGACCCTGCGGACCCTGTTCCGAGATCTATTTCGACCGGGGCGAGGAGCACGGATGCGGAAGCCCGGACTGCAAGCCGGGCTGCGAATGCGACCGCTACGTCGAGTTCTGGAACCTGGTATTCACCCAGTTCGTCAAGGAGGAGGACGGAAGCTATACGCCGCTGCCTCATCCCAACATCGACACGGGCATGGGGCTTGAGCGTATCGCCTGCATCATGCAGGATACCAGCTCCATCTTCGACGTGGATACCATCCAGTATGTCCTGAAGGAAGTGGCCCGGGTCAGCGGCAAGACCTACCAGCAGGGCAAGGCGGACAGCGATATCTCCATGAGGATCATCACTGACCACCTGAGATCCATGACCTTCATGATCAGCGACGGGATCCTGCCGGGCAACGAGGGCAGGGAATACGTCCTGCGCCGTCTGATCCGCCGGGCAGCCCGCCACGGCAGACTCCTGGGCATCGAAGGATCCTTCCTGGCAGCCCTGAGCGAGAAGGTGGTCGATGTTTCCGGCAAGGCCTATCCTGAGCTGGAGAAGCAGAGGATCTTCATCCACAAGGTCATTGCAGCGGAGGAGGCTAATTTCGCCGCTACCATCGATCAGGGCATGAAGATCATCGAGGAATACACCAATGAGATGAAAGCCGCTCAAAAGACCGTTCTGGACGGCGAGAAGGCATTCAAACTCCATGACACCTACGGCTTCCCCATCGATCTGACCAAGGAGATCATGGCTGAGTCCGGACTCACGGTCGACGAAGAGGGATTCGCCAGGGCTATGGACGAGCAGAAGAAGCGTTCCCAGCAGACCGGCGAGATGGAAGGCGCAGGATGGGAAGAGGCCGCGGCCGATTTCGTATTCGAGGGCGAGACCGATTTCGTCGGTTACAGCCAGGTAAGCTGCAAAGGCTGTATCAAGGCTATGATCAAGGACAATGAGCCGGTAGAAGAGCTGAAAGAGGGCGAGAAGGGCATCGTGATCCTGGACAGGACTCCTTTCTACGCGGAGAGCGGCGGCCAGGCCAGCGATATCGGAATGATCTATAACGACGAGGGAAGCGCCCTGGTCGAGCACGTAGAGAAGCTGCAGAGCGTATTTGCCCATCATGTGACCGTACGGAGCGGACACCTGCAGACCGGAAGCGAGATGCTCTGCGGATTCGATGAGATCCGGAGAAACCGGACGGCGGCCAACCATACGGCCACCCATCTGCTGCAGAAGGCCCTTCAGGAGGTCCTGGGCGACCACGTCAAGCAGGCCGGATCCTCAGTGACCATGGACGGGCTCCGCTTCGACTTCAGCCACTATCAGGCCATGACCGCGGAGGAGATCGCCAGGGTAGAAGAGATCGTCAACGACAAGATCGCCCACTTCATCGACGTGAAGACGGAGACCATGGCAGCCAAGGAGGCCTTCAAGTCCGGAGCCATGGCCCTCTTCGGGGAGAAATACGGCGATACGGTCCGTGTGGTCTCCATCGGAGACTTCAGCAAGGAGCTCTGCGGAGGAACTCACGTAGGCAATACCGGACAGGTCGGAGCCTTCCGGATCCTGAGCGAATCCGGCGTAGCTTCCGGCGTCCGCAGGATCGAGGCCATCACCGGCCTGGGCATCCTGGAGCACTATGTGAAGAGCGAAAGGACCCTGGGCAGCCTGACCGACGTCATGAAGGCCAACAAGGAGACCATCGCTGAGAAGGCCTCCTCCATGATCAGCGAGATCAAGTCCCTCAAGAAGGAGCTGGAGGCCCAGAAGCAGGAGAAGATGGCCGGAAGCCTTGGATCCCTCATCGATGAGGCAGTGGAGATCAACGGCGTCCGTCTGATCCGGAAGAAATACGACAAGCTGGGAGTGGATGACCTGCGCAAGATCGCCGACGGCATCCGGGCCAAAGAGAAGAACGTCATCATGGTCCTGGCAGCTGTCCACGGAGGCAAGGTCAACTTCATGGTATCCGTCAGCGACGACCTGACCGACCGCTTCCACGCGGGCAAGATGATTAAGGAGATCGCCAAAGTCGCGGGCGGCGGCGGCGGCGGCAAGGCCAACATGGCCATGGCCGGAGCCAAGAACGCGGACAAGGTGGATGACGCCCTTGCAAAGGCTGAGGAGCTCCTTGGATAAGGTTGCAAAAAAATGGTAAAACATTGCTTCAATCCCTTGAAGTGGGGGAGACTTTAGTGTTATACTGATTCTGGAATAGTTAAATAATTCGGAGGTATTACATGGATAGACAGACGAGATTATACGATAACTTTGACAGAGTTGAGCAGAAGACGATCGAAGAGATCCTGAACCTGGTGTATGACGCCCTGGAAGAGAGAGGATACAACGCGATCGATCAGATGGTCGGCTTCATCCTGTCCGGTGATCCATCCTATATCACGAGCCATAACAACGCGAGAAACGTCATGGGAAGGATCGAGCGGGACGACCTGGTCGAGGAGCTGATCAAGGCTTATCTGAAGAAATAATCGCAGAGAATGAGACGAAGCGGACCGTTCGAGTCCGCTTTTTCTTTTATGTAACGATAAATATATTATGTTAAGGAGATAGCATGGGAAGAAAAATCGGACTGGATGTGGGAGATAAGACCATAGGAGTGGCGGTCAGCGACGGACTTGGCTGGACGGCCCAGGGAGTCACGACCATAGAGCGGGTCGGCATCAAAAAAGACACCACGAAAGTTGTGGAATATATCCGGGAGTACGACTGCGATACAGTGGTGATCGGACTTCCGAAGAAACTGGACGGATCCGACAGTCCCCAGACGGAGAAGGTCTACGAATTCCGGGAAAGGCTGGAGAACAAGATGAAGAGCCAGGGCCTGGGACATGTGGCCATAGAATACTATGACGAGCGCCTGACCACGGTCATGGCCGAGAAGGTCCTGATCGAGGCGGACGTCAGCCGCAGGAAAAGGAAGGACGTCATCGACAAACAGGCGGCGGTCCTGATCCTGCAAGGGTATCTGGACAGTCATTGACAAAATATCACTGTGGTGATATAGTTGTTTCATGAATAATGAGATTATATTATTTCACGGATCAAAAGATATTATAGAACAGCCGGTTTTCGGCCGCGGCCGTAAGAACAATGATTACGGACTGGGTTTTTATTGCACGGAGTCAGAGGAGATGGCGAGGGAATGGGCCTGTACCTCGCTTAGAGACGGATTTGCCAATCGTTATTGTTTCGATATGACGAATCTCAGAGTGCTTGACCTGAATTCAGAGGAATACACCATTCTCCACTGGGCGTCAGTATTGATCTCGCATCGATTGTTCCGCCCGGAATCTCCGGTTGCTGGGAAGGCAAGGCAGTATCTGCAGGAGAACTTTGCAGTCAATGTAGAGTCTTATGATCTGATTCGGGGATATCGCGCAGATGATGCATATTATGATTTTGCAAACGCATTTTTAAACAACACGGTTACTGTGGAACAGCTTTCACAGGCGATGCGGCTTGGAAGGCTGGGGGAACAAATCGTTTTGAAATCTCAATACGCATTCTCTAAGCTTAAGTTTGAAGGATATAGCATGGCAGACAGAGAAGTTTTTTACCCGAAGAGAAAGATGCGAAACGATCAGGCTGATGCAGCGTTTCCATCTATGGCTGGGGAGATTGATGACGGTCTGTATATGATTGATATCATCAGAGAGAAGGTGACGGCAGATGACCCACGCATACCGCGAAACATATCTGGCAAGCGCGATGACCAATCTCGGACAGGCTTTTGATTATGCGATCCGGACCTTAGGTGTCAATGGGGACGATTTTGTCCGAATGTTCGCTGTCAGTGAAGTTGCAAGAAGACTGGAAAATGGCGAGCCCGCTTATCTTGTCGGAAAAAGCGGAGTAGAACTGGCTGTTGAGATCCTGGAGGAAACTACCGGGAAGGAGCCTGTGATCGATCTCACGGACTCCTACGGAAGACGTTGGGAACACTGGTGCGGATGGACGATCTGCTATTATCAGTGGCTGACATCCATATCCTATCAGAGACTGTTTCAGATGATTTCCTATGATGATCTTCGAGACCTATATGAACCATACCATGAGGCTGATGTCAGGAAGACTGCGGAAATACTGACCGAATACTGCCGTAAGAAACATCCGGAAACAAGTCTGCAAAGGATACGGAAGGCCTGCGGCCTGTCTCAGCGGCAGCTGGCAGAGATCAGCGGTGTTTCCCTTCGGTCCATACAGATGTACGAGCAGAGAAACAAAGATATTAACAAAGGTCAGGTCGGATCGCTCAGCAGCCTTGCTAAAACGCTCGGATGCAGAATCGAGGATCTGATGGAACTATAAGAAA
>CAMOZS010000127.1 GCA_946631075.1 uncultured Bacillota bacterium
CCACCGGTAAGTGGAAGTACATCATGAACGGTGTCGCGGTGCTCGGATTCCAGAAGTTCGGGACATCGACCTACTATTTTGATGCCACCGGATTCATGGTGATCGACTGGCAGACCATCAACGGAAACCGCTACTATTTTGATACCACAGCGGGTACACCGGGAGCTCCGGGCAGCACCTACGGCGTTATGAAGACCGGCTGGTGGAACAACGCCGGAACCAAGTATTATTTCGATCCGGCGACAGGCATCATGAAAACCGGATGGCTGACCCTGTACGGTGAAAAGTATTACTTCAAGGACAACGGCGTCATGAAGACCGGCTGGCTGAAACTGAACGGCAACAAATACTGGTTCAAGAACAACGGCCAGATGGTGACCGGATCCAAGAAGATCAACGGTTACAAATACTATTTCAATGACAACGGCCATATGGCCACCGGCTGGGTCACCCGTGACGGCGGCAAGTATTACTACAATACCAACAACGGCCGCATGAAGACCGGCTGGCTGAAACTGAACGGCAAGAAGTATTATCTCAACGACAAGAACGGCAAGATGTACATCGGACTGAAGACCATCTCCGGGTACAAGTATTACTTCGACGCTTCCGGCGTGATGCAGACCGGGGCCAAGAAGATCAACGGCAGCCTCTACTATTTCTTCTCCAGCGGCAGAGCGCCCAGAAGCGCAGGCTGGTTCAAGGGCTCCGACGGCAAGACCAGATACTGCATCGGCAGCGGCAAGGTGGCCACCGGCAAGAAGCAGATCGGCGGCAACTGGTATGAATTCAGCAAGAAGACAGGTGTCTGCCTGAGAAATCTGGGCGACAGCTATGATCAGGCCATCAAGAACATGAGCAGCCGGACAGGCTATCTGATCCAGGTCATCAAGAGCAAATATCAGGTCAGAGTCTACAAGGGCAGCAAGGGCAACTGGACCAAGAAATACACCTTCACCTGCGGCATCGGTGATTCCAGTCATCCGACCCCCAGCGGGACCTTTACCGTCCAGGGCAAGACAGCCCACCACAATTACAGGACCGGCGGCAAGGACGCCCACTGGAACAACGGACTGGACCTGACTGGTTCCGGACCAAAGGGCAACGGATTCAATGGCTATGTATGGTCCGATGTTTATCCCAACGGATCCATCATTGACAGCACCCTGGGGAAAAACTGTACCGGGGGACGGGTACGTGTCTCCGAAAGCAATTCCGGATGGCTCTACAACAATATCGGAGTCGGAACTACAGTATATATTCACTGATCCTGCTGAGATCGAAAGGAGAATGAGATGACTACGACATTAAAGAAACTGCCTGCGATCCTGCTGGCAGTGATCGTGGCGGCGGCCCTGGCCGTAGGAATCGGCGCTGCCCTGCAGCCCGCCTACGCGGATGATGCCGCGAGCAACGCATATTATCTGATCGTTATGCCGGCGGAGGAAGGAAATGATACCGTTCTGCCCGGCCAGAAGCTGCTGATGAAAGCGACCGTCTATGACAGTGAGGGAGAAGACGTGACCGGACAGGTGGTTATCAAGGATCCCCAGTGGACGGTGGCAGAGGGCTCCGAATACGCTGCATATGAACCGGCATCAGCTGATGGGAAGGACGCCTATCTGGTATTCAACGGGACCCCCGCGGATGTGGAATCCGAAGAGCTGTATGCATCCCTGCAGCTGACCGCCGAGATCAGCGGACAGGTGCAGACATCCAACGCCTATCCCGTGACCTGCGCGTCCAGCTATTACAGGCTGGTGGGCACAGATCTGGATCCCTACCTGGCGAAGGGCAAATCCCAGGAAGTCACGGCGCAGGTCATGAATTACACCGTGGAGAATCCGGAAGGGGCTCCGGTGAACGATGTTAACTTTACCTGGGAAGTCTATGATCAGGAAAAAGTCGGCATCGATCCGGTGACCGCAACCGGCGACGCCATTACATCAACCATCACACGCAACTCAGATGAATGGGATTTCATTGCGCTCCACGCGGCTTTCACAGACCCGCAGGGAGAAGAGCAGAATGAATACAAGACCTATTACTTCAATGAGAGATCTTCGGATCTGAATGATTATGAAGTGGTTGTCGATCCGGATTCCGAGGACTGGAAGACCGTCATCCCGGAAGGCACCACCTATAAACCGGCTGTCACAGTAAAGAATGGTGATTTCGAGCTTCCGGAGGATGCTTACGACATCGTGGTCCAGAGATACAAGGGCTATGACGAGGAGGCCGGTGAAGATGTATACGAAGACTACTGCAAGAACTGGGACAAGGAACTGGCAGTGGCTGAGAAGGACGCTGTGGATCAGGATGGAAACCCGATTGGCGGTACCAACACCTTCAAGATCATCGCGAAAGCAAAGGCTGGCAGTGGCTATGACGGCACCACCGAAGACTTCCCGGGATATGTCTTCCTCTACAGCGACAAGACCCTGAATGACTACGCTGCAGACGTCAAGATGCTGGATGCAGAGGGTCAGGAAGTTGAATGGAAGCTTGTGGATGTGTATCCCTATCTGAGATATGAGACCAATCCGGGAGTCGCCCTGACTCCGGTGGTTACCCTGAACGGTAAGGAACTGAAGGCCGGAACCGACTGTGAGCTGACCTTCACGAACACATCGACCATGGATACCACGAACACGTTCCCGACGGAGGGCGGTGAGTACATCCTGACCGTCACCGGTAAGGGCGATTACTACGGTAAGGCTGACGACACCTGGATCAAGGTGGGTGAGACCAACACCCTGACCGTCAAGACCAAGGCCATGAAGGCGAAGACGAAGAAGAACACCACGAAGAAGGCCATCAAGGTGAAGACCAATGGAGAGGTGTTTATGTATCCGGTAGCGGTCAACGGCAGCTACAAGGCTAAGATTATGAACAAGATCAGCGTGAAGCCCAACGGCAAGGTCACCGTCAAGAAGGGACTGAAGAAGGGAACCTACAAACTGCAGGTCCTGGTCAGCACACCGGGAGATGAGACCTATCTGTCCGCTGAGAAATACGTCACCGTAAAGATCAAGGTCAAATAAACGACGGCGAAACGGAATCAAAAGAGGAGGCTGCAGAGGCCTCCTCTTTCATTTACATGAAGCGATTCGTGCAACAGCTCTGTTTATGAGCATATTCCGGTATGGGGTCCCTGCGCGTAATTATTTCGTCGCCTTCTCTCCGGTGACCACCCAGCTGCCGTCCTGCTGTGTCAGGGTCAGGGCGGAATCCTGGGTGACTTCGCCGGTCTCAAGCACAGCGTCTGTATAGGACTTCAGGATCTCGGGGAGCATATCGTCCAGGACTTTGTTGATCATGGCGGCTTCGCCGTCTTCCTGATAGATCTTCAGCAGGGCATCCTGGTTTTCTGCCATGTAATCCGCGGCCATGGTCTCGATCTCATCGTTGACATCGATGTCCTGCATTTTTTCCGGGTCATAACCATAGGTGGTGGTGACGTTGACGGTACCGGTGTCATCAGCGACGGTGACGTCCGTGATCTCATACGATGTCACCAGGTTCTGCAGCAGGGTATCGATGAAATCCTGCAGGCCGGCTTTGGTGGATTCGCCCAGATCCTCCGCGCTGAGATCCATGCCCAGGGATTCAGCAAAGACCTGATCCATATTATTGATGGTGCCAAAAGCATACAAGTCCCCGTCTTCCTCATAGAGGGCAGGGTCAGAGCATGCCTTCATCGCTTCCAGGTCACCTTCCTGCATGGCGTTCAGGAAATTCTCCGCAGCGGCCCGTACTTCATCCTCCGGCGTGGGGGCCGCACTTCCGCCCCCGCTGCCGCCGCATCCGGTCAGCGGGATCAGGATCATGACTGCAAGGGTCATGACAACAACAAGTATTTTTTTCATGGTATAGACCTCCTGTGATCAGAATTCATTCAATCATACGAAATCCTTTTGCTGCTGTTATTTTATCAGAAGATTCTCTCAAATAAAAGAGCGTCACTGCATTTCGCCAGCCTTTGCATGGTCAGTTTACAGGTCGTTCCCCATTGCGGTTTTTTCCCTGCTGGTGTAAACTGAATCCATGGATGCATCAGAGAACCTGCCAATGACAATAGGGGAAAACACCCGCGAAACCAGGACCGTCGATATCATCGTTCCCTGCTACAACGAGGCCCGGAACATCGACGCTTTTTATGATGCGGTCCAGAAGACGGCGGCAGCCGCGGAGGGGTACGATTTCTCCTATATCTTCATCGACGACGGCAGCACGGACGAGACCCTGACCATGATCAAACAGATCGCGGAGGCGGCGGTGACGGATGTGACCACAGTGCGGTACATTTCCTTCAGCCGGAACTTCGGCAAGGAGGCGGCCATGTACGCCGGACTGAAAGCATCCGCGGCGTCCAGAGAGGGCAGGGGCGCGGATTACGCAGTGCTGATCGACGCGGACCTGCAGCATCCGCCGGAGCTGATCCTGGAAATGATCCGGACCATCGAAGAGACGGGATGCGACAGCTGCGCCGCCCGCCGGGTCAGCCGGAAGGGTGAACCGAAGATCCGCAGCGCTTTTGCCCGGGCCTTCTATAAGATCATGAACCGGTTCAGCGACATCGAGATCGTGGACGGGGCCGTGGACTTCCGGATGATGAACCGGCAGATGGTAAGGGCCATCCTGCAGATGCCGGAGACCCAGCGGTTCTCCAAGGGGATCTTCGCATGGGTGGGCTTTGATACCCGGTGGATCGAATTCGAGAATGTGGAGCGGCTGTCGGGAGAGAGCAAATGGTCCCTGTGGAGCCTGGCCAGGTATGCCATCGCGGGCTTCCTGGATTTCGCGGAAGCGCCGTTGAAATTCACCGGCCTCCTGGGCGGGATCATTTCCGTGGGGGCAGTCATCTACCTCATCGTGGAGCTCCTGAAGACCCTGCTGGTCGGCAAGGACGTGCCGGGCTATGAATCCCTGGTCTGCCTGCTTTTGTTCTTCGGCGGCATGATCATCGCCATCCTCAGCGTGATCGGCGAGTACATCGGACGGATGTATCTGGAGGCCAAGCGCCGGCCGGTCTACATCGAAAAAGAAAGCAATATCGACGAGTCATGACGAAAATCAAACGCTTCGCATATAAACAACGCTATGCCGCGGCGGCCTTCTTCCTGCCGGTGCTGGTCATGATCCTGGCATTCGCCCTGACAGGGATCTATCCCTTCGGCGAGAACCAGATCACGGTCATCGACATGTACCATCAGTACGTCCCCTTCCTCAGTGAACTGCAGTACAAGCTGCATCACGGCGGGAGCCTGTTTTACAGCTGGGACGGGGCCGGCGGCTTTAATTTCTG
>CAMOZS010000128.1 GCA_946631075.1 uncultured Bacillota bacterium
TTCCGGCTCTTCACTTCCGTCCTCCGCGTCATAGACCGACACTGACCGGACATCGACCGCGCCTTCCATGTCTCTGGCCCTCTCCTGTTCGTGGACCTGCTTCCTGGACAGATGCCAGGTCATGAATTCCTGGCAGATCCCGATGATCCCGCCGACCAGCAGTCCCACTCCGATCAGGATGAAGAGGACAGTTGCCGTCTGGAAGGGGAAGAGCATGACGAAGATACCGAATCCCATAGTGACCAGTCCCGCCACCAGGGGGATCAGGATATTGAAGCCCAGCCTGCGCAGGACAAACATGTTCTGTATCACCATCAGGCCCCGGATCAGGACCATGACGCCGAACAGGAACGGCACCAGGGAAATGACCAGACTTTGCTTGGCCACGATGAATATCGCCATGATGATCAGCAGGATGCCGAAGGCAAAACCGTTGCCCTCTCTGTGTCCGCTCTCATCGACCTTCTGGATGAAGTATCCGGCCAGATACAGAAGTCCGATCACTGCCACCGCCGCGGCGAGGATGTAGCAGAGAATGCTCTCCACGCCCTCAGGATGGATGACGAACAGAATGCCCAGCGCGATGTAGATCAGATCCAGCACCAGGCTTGACCAGTTCAGTTTTCTCATTTGATTCCTCCTGTTAATTCACATCAGTTCTTGAAAGTATCGCCGCCGGTGTCTTGCGGATGGTCCGCCATACCGGAAGCAGTCCGAAGATCAGATTCAGTCCGTAGATCACGATCAGACAGACCAGCATGATGCCGGGGTTGATCATGAACATATTCTCAAAGGCATCGATATTCACGACCCTGCTGATGACCAGGGACATGAAGAGCATGCCGGGGAGGCTGGCGATGGTCGAGATCGCCACGATCTCTCCGGAAAACATCTTATAGATATCCCGTTTCTTGACGCCGATGGCCCGGTAGACGCCGACTTCCTTGATCCTGGACAGGAAGGAGGCCCGGATCATGAGGAAGATCTCGATGAAGGAGATGGCCAGGATGACGCCGGCCATGACCAGCATGGAGGTCATGGAGCCCCGCTGTTCCTTCAGGTACTTGTCGTGATTCCGCTGATAAACATCGTATACATTTATCTTGTTTTCGTTGAAGTACTTCAGGCTGGCTTCCTTATTCACCGGACAGACGGTCATGTTCTTGCTCTCGGTGATGGCCTTGTAGCGCATGGTGTTGGCGTTCACCAGGTAGTAGTCGCTGTCCCTTGGATCAACGTAGTATCCGACTACCTTCAGCTTGTGGCCGTTGACCTTGGTACTGATCTCAGCGCCGATCTTGAAGGCCTTGTCCTCCATATTCTTCTCGTTGACGATGACCTCATAATCCTTCTCGGGCCAGTTTCCCTTGATCAGGCCGGCCTCCGTCTTGAGCTGGAAGTCGAGGATCTCTCCGGCTACGCCGAATTCCTCGTCCATATCTTCTGTATCTTCCATGTCCATCTCTCCGGTGTCAGCGAAGTACATATCCTCATCGCTGGTTTCCTTGGCGTTGAGGATCAGCTCGATGAACTGGGACCTGTCCGTGTAGATACAGGGAGTCTCCATGTTGCAGACGCCGGCGATGGTGAATTCTCCCAGGTTGGGCACTTCCACGGTCTTGCCCAGGAAGTCCTTTGGCTTGCTCAGGCCCAGCTCCTGGGTCATGTATTCGGAGATGGTATTGTTCAGCAGCATCTGGTCGACCACGATCTCATCCTTGGTCTCCGGCAGCTTGCCGTAGACCAGATCCGTCTTTTTGATCCGGTCCTTATCCGACAGGGACCCGGTCAGAGAGATCATGGCGTCCCTGGTCTGATAGAAGGTATCCATCTTCATGGTCATGCTGATGATGGAATTGCCCGGCATCACGTAGGCGAACTGCTCGTCCTGCTCGTACATCTCGTAATCCTCGACGCTGATGTTCTTGCCCACCACCGTCAGGTAATCCCTGTCCTCGGTCGTGAACCGGTCGTCAGTGATGTGGAGGGTACCGAAGGTCATGGTGACCGCGTAGGTGATGAAAGCCGCCGAGATGAAGAATCCCAGCAGGAGGATCTTCTTCAGCACCGGATAGTTGAAGACCATCCGGAATCCCCGCCGGATCAGGGTCAGGGGATTGAGGATCGAGGTATATTTCTTTTTGTTCAGGGTATCCAGGGTCTTCAGGTTGATGGCCTCCTCCGACTGCTCGTCCCGGCTGATCTCTCTGTAGTGATCATCGATCAGCTCGATGGCCGACTGGTCGTCGACGACCTCGATGGAGTTGTTTCCTGACCTGGATTGTATGTAAATGTTGCCGCGCCGTATCACGATGTTCAGATCGGCGCTGCCTCCTTCATTGTAGAAGTCGATCTTGAAGCCTTCGGTGTTCAGCCGCCTGTGGTCCGGGATGTCCTTAAGGTAGATCTTGTTTTCTACCCGGTAGTCCAGCCCTTCCGCCTCTGCGTTCTGCTCGTCGGAAACGACTCTTCCGTCCTTGATCCGGATGATCCGGTCCGCGTAGAAGTCGGCCAGCTTTTCCTCGTGGGTGACCAGGATGACCAGCCTTTCCTCCGCGACGGACTTGATGATGTTCATGACCTCCAGAGTATTGCGGCTGTCCAGGTTTCCCGTCGGCTCGTCGGCGATGACGATGGCCGGGTTCTTGACGATGGCCCGGGCGATGCCGACTCTCTGCCGCTCACCGCCGGACAACATGTCTGCGTACCGGTTCCGGTAGCGGTACATGCCGACCTTCTCAAGGACATAGTTGACCCTGGTCCGGATCTCCTCCTTGTCCTTCATTCCGATCATCTGCAGGGCCACCGCCACATTGTCAAAGACGGTCATGCTGTCGACCAGATTGTAGTTCTGGAAGATATAGCCTATGTTCAAGGTACGGATCTGGTCCACCTTCCCCGAGGTCCGGCGGGAGATCCGCTGGCCGTTGACGTAGATCTCGCCCTGGTTGATCTTATCCAGTCCTCCGATGGCGTTCAGAAGGGTCGTCTTGCCGCAGCCGGATGGCCCCAGCAGGGCGATCAGCCCCTGCCCCTCCAGGTTGAGGGTCGTATCGTTGATGGCGTGTATTTCGTTCTTTCTTCTGCGGAAGAAGTATTTGTTGACATGCTCTAATCTGACCATACTCACTCCTCCTCTCTGAACGAACCCATGGCTGTCTTGCGGAACAGTCTTCTGGCGAACCAGTTAGAGATCAGCATCGCCATCAGACAGATCATCAGGTAGAGGACCACATAGTCCCTCGGTTTCATGAACTGGATCAGGGTCTTCAGATACTCTATGCTGACCACGTCCTTTGATACGCAGGCCACCACGAGAAGGAATATGGCGAAAGCGATATTGGCCACCAGCAGGACCTCGATCTCGAGTATCCTGCGGATATTCTTCTTGGCCAGGCCCAGCATCCTCAGGATGCTGAAATAGGTCGACCGGGACCGGAGGATCAGGCCTGCTACGATATATGAGATGATGAAGATGGCCAGGACGATCAGGATGGCGATCGGCACTTCGACCATGGAAACGATGTCATCATCCATCTCCACGACCGCGTCCTTGAGGGGCAGGACCACGTAGCCCAGATCCCGGATGGCCTGGACCGTCTCGTCCGCCTTCTTCAGGTCGTCCATATAGACCGAACACTGGTAATTGCCCTTCTCGAAGAGCTTGCCGTAGTCCTCGGGGCTGATGAAGATGGCCCCGTCGTTCATCTCGTAATCGTCATTGCCGGTCTTGTTCTTGAAGGACTTCTCATCGTAGACATCGGAGATGTTCAGCTTGATCTTCTCCTCGTAGAACATGTTCTTGACCTTCACTTCGATGTCGTTTCCGATGGCCGCCTTCAGGTTCATGTCCTGGGATTCCTCGTTCAGATAGAAGTTGCTGACATCCTCGGATACCACAGCCTTTCCGCTGGGGACCTGCTCGGACCGCATGACCCGGTAGTAGGAATCGCCGGCTCCGGCCTCCATCTCCTTGCCGTTGATGGTGGTGACCGTCGTGCTGCTCTCCCCGTAGAGCTGGGTCCGCATCTGCTGCAGCTGTTCATCGGTCAGATAGGCCTCGCCGAAATAACTGTAGTCTTCATCGCTGCTCCCTTCCTTGAAGGAGATCCCGACCACGGTCACTTTGGCTTCTCCGTTTTCTCCGATCCATACCTCAAAAGTCTGGTCCAGCATGGATTCGGCGCTGTCCTCGGACATGAAGAACTCGTCAGCCGATCCTCTGACCAGCATCTCGCCCGGATTCTCCGGCATCCGGCCCAGGTCCGGCTTCCCCTTGAACTCGCTGATGCTGTGGGGATAGGCCTCCAGGCTGATCATGTCTCCCTCAAGGTAGATGTTGGTGTCCAGGAGGACATCGTTGGGAGTGATCTGCCGGATGTTGTCCAGCCGGGCCAGGTTCTTGTAATCCTCATCGGTAAACAGACCGTTGTCCGATTTCTTCATGACTATACGGTCGTTGGAGTAATTGGAGAAATAGTTGTTGTAACCCAGGATGGAGCTTTCGTACTGCTTGTTGACGAAGCTGGTGTACTGGGATGAGACCGCGAACACCAGAAAGAGGAACACGATCAGAAGCAGCAGGAATTTATAAAAGATATTGAAGGTATTGCGCACGCCAAGCCGCAGCATGCTGCCGCCGGTCATCTTCCGGGCCCTGCTGCTGTGGGGGCCGCTGGCTGCAGCGCCTGTATCGGTCACCACGATGTTCTCGATCACCTTGCCGTCGTGCATCTTGATCCGCCGGGTAGCGTAGGCTTCAAACTGATCGTAGTTATGGGTGACTACGATGACCAGCTTATCCTTTGAGATCTCGCTGAGCAGCCTGACGATGCCCGCTGCGGACTCGCTGTCCAGATTTCCGGTGGGCTCATCGGCGACGATGATGTCCGTATCCTTGGCCAGGGCCCTGGCAATGGAAACTCTCTGCCGCTGTCCGCCGGAGAGCTTGGAGACCTTGGTCCTGCGGAAGGCCGAAAGACCGACCCGTTCGATGATCTCATCCACCCGGCGCCGGATCTCGGTCTTCTCATATCCGTTGATCCGGAGGATGAGCTCGATGTTCTGATAGACGGTATAGCTGTTGACCAGGTTGTAATTCTGGAAGATGTTGCCGATATACTTCTTGCGGTATTCCTCAAAATCGGCAGCAACGTAGTGACTGGTTTCCTCCCCGTTGATATACATCTCTCCTTCTTCGTAGGAGTCCAGTCCCGAGATCACGTTGAGCAGAGTGGATTTGCCGCTTCCGGATTCACCCGTAATAACGACAAATTCTCCAAGGTCAA
>CAMOZS010000129.1 GCA_946631075.1 uncultured Bacillota bacterium
AGAGCCTGCCCTGATATTCCATGACCTCGTCCATGGTCATGTCCTGGCGCATGGAGTATTCCTGGGTGATGATGGAAAGCTTCCGCTTCACGGCGGAGGCCTTGCGGTCAAGCTTCTGTCCGTCGACGCGGATCTCTCCCGCCGTAGGCAGGAGGACCGTGGACAGCATGCTGATGGTCGTGGTCTTGCCGGCCCCGTTGGGTCCAAGCAGGCCGAAGAACTCCCCGGTCTCTATGGTCAGGTCCAGTCCGTCGACGGCGGTGAAATCACCGAATTTTTTTGTCAGATCACGTATCTCGATCATTTCTCTTCTTTGGGATCCTTGGCGATGATCAGGGAGAAATACCCCGCTTCATCAGGGATCTCCTCCACGCTGCGGTAGACCTTCTCGCTGGCCATACCGCAGTCCTCCACCATCTGCACTTCTTTGCCGCTTGCTCTCAGGATATCCTTGACTTCCTTCATGTGACTTCCGGATTTCATCAGGACACAGGTCCCTTCCTGATCCAGGCCCCGGTCCAGTTTGTGCAGGGCCGGCATCACGTGCATGGGCTCATTCCACTCCACGATGGGGATGCCCAGCCTTGCCGCTGCCGCGCAGAAGGATGTGATCCCGCTGACCAGCTCTGTCTCATAACCCATTTCCTCCAGGATGGCCTGCAGGTAGGTGAAGGTACAGTAAACGGTCGAATCGCCCAGGGTCAGATAGACCACGTTTTTTCCCTGGTCCAGGTATTTCGCGATCGTCTCGGCTCCCTTGCGATGGTTTTCCCGCTGGACCTGCCTGTCCATGACCATGGGCATGTAGACCGGCACCAGCTCCTTGTCCGCCAGTTCCGGCACAACTGCCGCCGCGATCTTATAGGCGACCGTCTCCTTCGGGTCTTTTCCCGGCAGGGCGATCACGTCATTTTCTCTGATCAGCCGGCAGGCCTTGAGGGTCATCAGTTCCGGATCTCCCGGGCCGACTCCGACGCCGTATGCGATTCCTTTTTTCATTCCGTCTCCTCCGTTTTTAGTCCTCGATCAATGTGCAGGTCAGTTCGTACTCGATCTCATGAGGCTCGCTCATGGCTGTCGTGTCTCCGATGACCTTGAAGGGCTCATTCAGTTTCAGCACCGGGATCTCGAATACGGAATCACCGCTCTCATTCACCGGTTCATATTTCTCCCCGTCTACGATCATGTAATCGTAGTTGGGGCTGGACCATTTGACGGTCATGGTAGCCTTGCCGTCCTTGACGACCATCTCGGCCGGGCTTTCGATGTCCGCCTTGCCTGTGCCGCCTTCCTTGACCACCTCGATCTGATATGTGCCGTCCTCCAGATCGATCTCAGTCCCCGCGTGGATGTCATCGCCGGGCACCGGATCGGAAACGGTCACCATGTGGGAATACCAGTTATCGTGGGTCCCGATCAGAGATACTTCGTAAGGTTCGTCCAGAGCCGGGACGGGAATATCGAATCCGTAGACTTCTTCCGTGTATCCGTCACCGTAATCGATGGTGTCAACGGTCCTGGGCAGCATCTGGGCGCCCTCTTTCTGGGCATCTTCCTTGCTTCCGTAGAAGAGGTTGACGATCTTCTTGGACTGGAGGCTGACGTGCACAGTCATCTCACCGTCCTTGACCGTCAGGATCCCCTTGTCGTTATTGTAGTCGTTCACGTGGAACATGCTGTGGTCAGTGGTGAAGGTCACCACGTAGGTCCCGTCCTCAAGCGCTGCCGCGCCTTCAGGAGCCGCTGTCTCATCAGATGAGCCGGATCCCCCGCATCCGTTCAGGGCCAGGCCCGCAAAGGCTGTCAGGACCGCCAGCAGGAATATCAATCCGCGTTTTCTCATATTTATGCCTTTCGATTCATATACGAAGGAAGCACTGACATAAGTTTTCGATGCCAGTGCTCCCCTGTTGATTCTGATTTGATCGATCTTTATTTGATCACTGCGCCTGTGTGCTCGACATAGATCTTTTCGATGTCAGCGATACGGCCCATACCCTCGATCTGGCAGCTTACGTTGTCAGCGCCGAATCCTTCACCGATCTCGACCGGAGCGTCAGCTCCTTCGACCTCGAACTGGCCGCCGTTGACGAATCCGTAGTACCAGGATCCCTCTTCGTCTGCAGCCATATCGTTGTTGGCATGGTCACCGGCAACGACCATCATCGGCCGCAGGATGACCTTGCTGTATCCGGCCTTCTCGACTGCTTTCTTGACCTCGGGCAGAGCGGTGTCTGCCGGGTTGCCCTCAACGGTTCCGACGAATACGTTCTTGTATCCCAGCTGTTCCATCTGAGCCTGCATCTGGTCATAGGTAACATTGGCTTCGTGGCCTGTTCCGTGTCCCATGAGGACGATGGCTGTTCCGTCTTCCGCCAGAGCATCCAGGGAATCCGCCTTGGCTGCCTTGACTGCTTCAGCGACGACCGCCTTGGCAGCAGCTTCCTTGTCAGCGTTGATCTCGGAAGCGTCCTTGCCGACTTCGCCCAACAGGGGCTCTGCGATCTCTACGGATTCGAAGCTGTCCTTGACCGCGTCAACGGCTTCGGTCAGTTCATCATACTCAGCGCCGTGCATCAGGTGAGTCGGCTGGATGACCAGGTTCTTGACCTTGTTGGCAGCTGCTCTGTCCAGAGCCTGCTGCACGTTGTCGATCTTCTCGCCGTCACGGGCCTGAACGTGGTTGATGATGATCTGAGCTGTGAATGCTCTTCTGACGGACCAGTCAGGATAAGCTTCAGCCAGGGCCTTCTCGACACCGCCGATATCGGTGGCTCTGCTGTCATTGAAGGATGTACCGAAGGAAACGACCAGCAGTTCGTTCTCGCCGATCTCATCGCCGTTGAGCGGATCGTCCTTGGACGCATCGCCGGTGTCCAGACCGAAGTAGTCCGGATCATCCAGCTGTTCCTTCTGCTCGTCGGTCAGAGCATCGTAAGCAGCTCTTGCCGCCGCGCACTGCTCGTCAGTTTCGTCTGTCCTCTCCTGGACCTGGATCGCCTCGATGGCCGCGTTGCAAGCTGCTACAGCGTCTTCAGCAACAGCAGCATCCTCTTCCTCGGAAACCGGTGTCTGTTCCGCGTCACCGGACTCGCCGCAGCCGGTCACCATGGCCATGATGCCCAGAGACATGATCAGGGCCAGGCCGATCACAAGAAATTTCTTTAGATTCTTCATGTTAAAACCTCCTCTGAAAAAAAATGTTTTCCTGAGAACACAAAAGCCTTCGCGCACCCGAGCAAAGGCTTCATGAAGAATCTCTCATCATCAATCCGTTTTTACTCGCCAGTGTCTCGTGGCAGGAACGGCCAAGGCGGCCATTCTTATCGGCAGGCAGGTCTCCTGGCTCGCAGGTCTCGATTCGGATCGCCTTCCCAGGACGGTTCATCCCAGTGGCTGCAGCAGCTTTTGCCGCCGCCTATCCGGACCTTCGCTTACAGTGACGAGTTCGCACAGGACTTGCACCTGTTTCCCTATTATCCGGATCCTTTCGCCCGGCACCTGTCGTTTCTGTATTCTCTTTCCTGACCTGCCTTTGCCGCAGGCCAACGTTGTTATTATAACACCAGTTGATATGGACAGCAACACCTCAGATCCTTCCATATCAGAATGGAAAAGATAAAAATATTTTGCCCCTCCGGATCCGGTCTTTCACCGCTCGATCGCGAAAGCCCGGACCGGGCCCCCGTCCGATCCCGCGACCTTGAGGGGCGCGAAGGAGAACAGATACCGCTTCCGCGGATCCAGGGCCAGTGAATTGGCGATGTTCTCTACGATGAGGACATCCTCTGACAGCAGGGCCGGATGGGCATCCCACTGCTCCAGCCGGGTCGAATCCACGTTGAGGAAATCGACCGCGACGATACGGGCGCCCCACTTCACCAGAAGCTCCGCCGCCTCTCCGCTCAGATATGGATGGTCCAGATATTCCTCACTGCCGAAATACCGGCACCAGCCGGTCTGCAGAAGGACCAGATCGCCGGCTCTGACCCTGTCCCTGGCGGGCATAAGGTCCTCTCCTGTGATCGCCTCCCCGGCCTTCTTCTCCGTCAGATCGATCACCACCCCTTCTCCGACGAAAGTGCCGGCAGGAAAATCCGTGATCCGCTTCCCCTCCGCTAGAAAATGATAGGGGGCGTCGATGTGGGTCCCGGTATGGGTTCCCATGTCCAGCCGGTCCACATGGCAGAAAGCTGCTTCGTGGGTCAGTGACTCGTTCACTTCCACCCCCGGGTCTCCCGGGTAAACCATCATGCCGGTCCGGATCTCGTGGGTAAGGTCGATCACTTTTAACTGTCCTTTCATGCTCTTCCTCCAATCACTTCGTTTGATCCTCTTCATCGTAGATCCGTCTCATTCGGTCATCGATCCGGGCGAAGTCGATCTGGCACTCTCCGCCCCAGATGCCGACCGGAATACGATCCCGGAACGTATATACACTGATCAGATCGTCGTGGTCAAAATCATAGACGATGACCTTCTGATTCTTCAGGTCGACGATCCAATATTCCCGGACGCCTGCCTCAGCATACTTCTGATTCTTGATCGTCAGATCCTTCCTGCGGGTCGATGGAGAAAGGACCTCAACGACCAGATCGGGCGCCCCCCAGATCTTCTCATCTACTAACAGACCGCGGTCACAGAGAACGCAGACATCCGGCTCGACAATGGTATCTTCATCCCGGTCGATGTGGACCGAGACCGGCGCCGGAAAGGGAATGCAGTCTCCGCCGTGTGCTCGGATAAACAATTCGAGTTCCACGGTCAGTGCCATAATGACATATTGATGCTTCGTCGTGGGTGAAGCCAGGTTGTAGATGACCCCATCGATGAGCTCGATCCTCTCATGTTCGCGCAGCTCGTAGTAATCCTCTGCCGTATGCCGGCCCTGCGGGATCGCGCTATAGGTATCGACGAGGCTGCTTTCCTTCACCAGCACACGCTCACCCTTCGGCGGATAGTCATACACCGGCCCCGGATAAACGGCAGCTGGTTCAGCAGAGAAAAACTTCTCCAGCGCCTGCATCGTATCATACCGCGGCGACTTCGTCTCTCCGGAGAAGATCTTCTGTACCGTTCCCAGCGGGACGCCGGAACCATCGCAGATATACTCGTTAGTATAGCCCCGTTCCTTCTTCAGTCTCTTCATCTCTTCGATCGTCATTTCGGATCACCCCTCGTGTTCGTGTCATCTTTGCTTGTATATTACCTCGCAAACATCCATTCGTCAACCAGATTCGGGTATTTATCATTACCCGTTTTCGGGTATTCGGGTATTCTT
>CAMOZS010000130.1 GCA_946631075.1 uncultured Bacillota bacterium
GGTCAGGTCCTCTCCCTGGGCCGTCGTATCCCAGTAATGGAATTCGTGGACCGGGACCTGCTCGCCGGGACGAAAGAGCATGCTTTCCTTCCCGCAGCTGATCCTCCCGTAGCCGAAGCGGACCAGCCGTCCCTTGCCTTCGGCCCTTCCCGGAAGGGCTCCGCACATGGGCCAGGTCCTGCCCTCTTCATCGGCCAGCTCTTCTCCAAGATACAGGAAGCCGCCGCACTCAGCGATCATGGGGATCCCTTCCCGGACAGCCTCCCGGACCGATTCTTTCATGGTCTCGTTTCCCGCAAGCTGCCTGCCGTAGAGCTCCGGATAACCTCCGGGAAGATATATTCCGCAGATCTCCTCCGGCAGTTTCTCATCTTCCAGAGGGCTGAAATATACGACCTGGGCACCGGCTTCCTCCAGAGCCCGGATCGATGCCGCGTAAATGAAATTGAAGGCCGCGTCCCGGGCCACAGCGATCCGGACAGGCGGCTCCGCCGGCTCCCCGGCCTTTGCCGGCTCTCCAGATTTTGCAGCTTCCGCCGCTCCAGCCTTTGCAGGCGCACTCGATTCCGGCCGGCCCGCCGCAGCGACCTTCCTGTCTGATCCTGCCGCGGCCAGCAGCTTGTCCCAGTCGATGGTCTCCTCCATCCGGGCGCCGATCCGGTCGATCCGCTCATTCAGATTCCGAATCTCTCCCGCCGTCATCAGTCCCAGATGGCGGCTCTCGAAACCGGCCTCTTCCATATGGGGCAGGTAGCCCAGGACCGGGATCCCGCTCTCTTCCTCGATGGCCGGGCCGTAGGTCCGGTAGAACATCTCGCTGCAGTCATTGAAAATACAGCCGCAGATCCGGCTGGGGTCCCGGAACTGGTCGATCCCCCGGATGAGGGCAGCCAGGGTCAGGGCCGCTCCCTTCGGCCTCACCACCAGGATGGCCGGAACTTCCAGCAGACTGGCCACATGCCAGGCGCTGGCCCTGGTCCCGGACGCGGTCATCCCGTCGTAATATCCCATGACCCCTTCGATCACGGCAGCATCGTGGCCCTGACAGCCCTGGGCAAATACCGACCGGACTCCTTCTTCTCCCGCCAGGAAAACGTCCAGGTTGTCGCTGGGGATGCCCAGGACCGACCGGTGGAACATGGGATCGATGTAATCCGGGCCGCACTTGAAGGCGCAGGGGTCATACCCCTTCCTGCGCAGAAGGGACAAAAGGCCGCAGGTCACGGCCGTCTTTCCGCTATTTGATTGTGCTGCTGTGATCAGAAACTGCAGCATAGATTCCTCCTGTAAGTTGTTCAGGGCCGCTGCCCCGTGATAATGAAGATGGGGTTCTCCGCCGTCATCATGTGTTTGCTTCCCAGCTTCCTGGCCGCGCTGACGGCCACCTGGCGGATCTGCACATCAAGCCCCTCTTCGGTCATGACCTGCACGGCTTCCTGCATGGTCTCAAGAACGATGGCCGATACGCATATGCGGGCCTTCTCATTCTTCTGGAGGGCGGCAGCGATGATCTGCTTCAGACTCCCGCCGGAGCCGCCCACGAATACCCTGTCCGGGGCAGGAAGTTCCTCAAGAGTCTCAGGCGCCGGTCCGTCTACGGGGACCAGATTCCACATGCCGAACTTCTCCCGGTTCTTCCGGATCAGGATGCAGCCGTCCCGGTCCCGCTCTACCGCGTAGACCCGGCCGCCCCTGGCTTTCATGGCAAGCTCGATGGAAACGCTGCCTGTTCCTGCTCCCACATCCCAGACCGTATCCTGCTCTCTCACCTGCAGTTCGCTGAGGATGGCCGCCCGGACCGTCTGCTTGGTCATGGGCACATCGCCCCGGATGAACATTCCGTCTGCGATCCCCGGAGTCAGATCTCCCGCCCACTGGGCTGGCTCAGCCAGCATCACTGACAATGGTGCGAATTCCGCTTCCGAAAATTCCGCGGCCGTCCCCCGCAGGATCCGTTCATCCTCGTAGGTCAGCCGCTCCCCGACCCAGACCTGCAAGTCGCCAAGACCCGCGTCCGCAAGCTGCCGGCAAAGCTGGGCAGGTCCCAGCCTGCCTCCGGTCAGGAAAAAGACCGGCTTTCCCCTCATCACTTCTCTTACCGCATCGCAGTCCGTTCCATGGGCCGACACCAGCAGCCAGTCCTGCCAGGGCTGGCCCAGCCGGGCCGCGAAGACCTGGATGCTGGAAATTCCGGGCAGGATCTCAGCCTCGATGCCCTCTTCCTCAAGCAAAGGCTGGAGGCTCCTGGTTCCGGAATAGAATCCGGAGTCCCCGCTGTAAAGAACGCAGACCAGACCTTCCCCGGCCTTTTGGATCAGGTCCAGGATCTCTTCCGGATAGATCGCCGCTTCCCTTCGGGCCGTGACCTCCTCCGGAATGCTTTCCAGAAGCCGCTTTGCCCCGATCAGAAGGTCTGCCTGCCGGATAGCCTCACGGACCTCCTCCGTCATGGTGCCCCGGCTTCCGCATCCTGTTCCCGCGAGTATTACTTTCATTTTATTCTCTCCCTGCAAACCGCAAGTACTTCTTCATAAGTAAGGCCTTCTTCCTCAGGCCGCGCGATGACGACCGCCGGGATCCCGCACTCTTCGCAGGCCCGGATCTTCTCCGCGAATCCTCCGGCCTTGCCGCTTTCCTTGGTGACCATGGCATCGATCCCGTAGTCCCGGATCACCGCTTCATTCAGGGCCTGACTGAAGGGCCCCTGGACCGCGATGATGTTCCGGTGGGGTATCCCCGCCTGCTCACAGAGCTCGATGCTCCCGATCAGCGGGAGCACCCGGGCATAAAGATGCTCCGGATCGATCACCGCCGCGTAGGTCCCCAGATCCTTGGAACCGGTCGTCAGAAGGATCCTTCCTTCTTCCCCGGCCATATCCAGAGCGATCCGGGCAGCATCTGAAGCGTCCGAAGCAATCCGGTAGAGGGCAGGTCCCGGGCCATTTTTCCCCGAAGTCTGGTCTTCCCTTGCCCGGACCAGGCGGACCAGCTCCACACCCTCTTCTTCTGCCGCCAGCCGGATGTTCTCCGTCACCAGGACAGCGTAGGGATGGGTCGCGTCCACCACCAAATCCGCTCCCCGGATCAGCTGGCGTATCCCGCTGACGTCCTTCAGTCCTTCGACCACCGTCAAACCATCTGCCCGGCCCTGTTCCTCCGCCCCGTATTCCGAGGCCACGCTGACCACGACGTCAATGCCTTCCGAAGCCAGAGCCAGTGACAGTTCACGGCCTTCCGTTGTTCCTCCGAAGATGACCGTTTTCATCTCTACTCCTGTCCTTCTGGTCCGCCCTGATCCTGCCTGCTGAAGCCGGTCCTCTTCTCATAGCCTCTGGGCGTGACCATCCGGCCGCCGATCAGGCGGGTGGTTCGGGATCCGATGAAGACGGTCGTGAACATATCGATGGGCTCCGCCGGCAGATCCTCCAGGGAAACGATCCTGTACTCCTCGCCTTCCCGGCCGATGTTCTTCACCCAGCCGCAGACCGTGTCCGCCGGCTTATACTTCAGCATGATCTGTACCGCCTTGTCCAGATAATCGCTGCGCTTCTTTGATCTCGGATTGTAAATGCAGACGGCGAAATCTCCTTCGGCCGCGCAGCGCAGCCGGGTCTCGATCAGCTCCCATGGCGTCAGCAGGTCCGAAAGAGAGATCACACAGAAGTCGTGTCCGATCGGTGCTCCCAGCACAGCTGCTCCCGACATGGCCGCCGTGACTCCGCTGACCACTTCGACATCCACATCCTGGTACTGGTCCGCCAGTTCATACAGGAGTCCGGCCATCCCGTAGACGCCGGCGTCCCCGCTGCATACCATGGCAACGGACTTTCCAGCCTTTGCGGTCTCGATGGCCCACCGGCAGCGCTCGATCTCCTGCTTCATGGGCGTGGTGAAGGTCTCCTTATCCGGAAACAGATCCTTTACCAGGTCAACATATACCGTGTATCCGGCGATCACATCCGCCTGGCGCAGGGCCTCCATGGCTTCCTGCGTAAAAAACTCCCGGCCTCCCGGGCCGATCCCGACTGCGTAAACTCTATGCATATCCTTCCTCACTCATTTTCACTTGCTCGCCAGGTCCAGTCCGGCTCATAGGGCATCACGGCCATGGCCATGGTCACCCCGCCGGAGGACACCTTGCTCTGAATCAGCTCTCCGCCGCTGGCCAGGACCGCGCTCCGCTCGCACACATTATCCACCCCGGTGATCGAAGCCACGAAGGCGGACGGTGTGAACTCTCCCTTGGTCTGCTGCAGCTCCTCACTGCTGTAGGTCATCAAGGGCCAGCCGTGCTCCCTGCAAAAGCTGATCAGTCCCGGTTCATCCTTCTTCAGATCGATGGAAGCGACCGCCGTGATCGCCGCCGGATGGACGCAGGTCATTTCCAGCACATCCAGAAGCATTTCCTCGATGGCCGCCTGGGAGATCCCCTTGCGGCAGCCGATGCCCAGGACACAGATCCTCGGAACCAGGTGAAGGGGGTGACGCCCGACCACTTCGATGTCCAGACTGACATCGATATCGTTGGTGCTGATCCCGCTCAGCCCGTCCTCTTCCTCCTCTGCGTCATAGGCGTAGGGATTGATCTGGGGCGAAAAAAGCTCGATCCCCTCCGGGACCTGGCCTTTGATCGGCCACTGACTGTACACGCTGATCCGGCCGCCCGACAAAAGGGTGCTGGAGATGTGCATGATCTTTTCCTTTTCCAGCAGGACGCATGACTGGTGTTTGGACCACTCATCGACCGCGAAGACCCCGTTCACATCGGTGGCGGTGGTGATGACGCAGTCACTGCCCGTGATCGCAGATATCCTCCGGGCCAGATCGTTGGCCCCGCCCAGATGGCCTGAAAGCAGGGGGATCACGTGAAGGGCCCGCTCATCGATGACTACCACCGCGGGGTCAGTCTGCTTGTCCCTGACAAAAGGCGCGATAGCCCGCACGGCGATGCCGGCGGCCCCCACATAGATCAGGGCGTCCAGGTCCTTGAAATGTTCCTCCGTCCACTGCTGGACAGTCAGGGGCCGGCCGCTTCGGGCAACGTCTGCGCCAAGCTGCTCAGCGATCTTGTTCGCCAGGTCCTCTCCCCGTTCGGTGAAGGCGATGCATCCGATCTTCCCCTGCTTGTGAATACCGTTTCGTTCATCCATGGTTCCGTACCATTCTTATTATCTA
>CAMOZS010000131.1 GCA_946631075.1 uncultured Bacillota bacterium
CTTTTTCCTTTCGGTCGCAACTGCAATTGTTATATACCACACTCGTTACATAATAGATATACAATTAAATAATAACACAATTGTCTTCAGCACCTTGGGAAAGAGAAAGTATATTATAGAGAATAATTTTCCAATTACGTTCTCAGGGCGGCGGAGGACCAGGTCGTTATATTTGTATATAGAAGGGAAAGAATATCTGGGTTATCCGCTATTATATCGAACACTAAGAGATCAGATTCTGGAATTGGAGAAAGCAGGGTATTTTAAGTATATTGAGCCTGAGAGAAGGCTTTGACGAAAAATTTTGTACAAAACTCTAAGGGCAAGATCGAATACCGTCGGGCACTCAATGACCGGATTAAGTTGGTGTATTGACTTTTGCAATGCCGATTGCATATATCCTTCTGAAAAATCAAGTGGAATCGATAAAAGACCCGGCGATCAGATCACATGATCCATCCGATCGCCGGGCGAATCCTGCCAGGTGAGGGCCAGGACTTTCCTGGCCAGCTGCCTTACGGCCGCAGGGCCGGAGTCCAGTGTTCCTGACCGTAGATGTCGGTCAGTTTGTAGAGGATCATCACGCCGCCATTTCCGACGTCGGTATTGGTGATCTTCGCCCTGTCCGGATCGTCCACCGTCCAGGTTCTGCCTAACTTGTACTTGTCCTGATATTTGCCTTCGTAGGTGTAGTAGTCGCAGAGGAATTTCACCTGATCGCCCTCCTCAAGGCTGGTCAGGTTTTTAGCTATAGTCTGGGTGGTGTCCTCATCGTAGTCGTAGCAGACACCGGCGATGGATCCCTTCCCTTCAGGATCGACGGACAGGATCAGATGAGCCTCCCGGCCGTTGAGGGTGATGGGAACATAGCCGCTCGATACAGCGCCTTCGTCCGTTTCCAGGGTCTCCGTGTGATAGTAGGCGACCGGCTGGCCGTTGATGGAGATCCAGGAACGGTCCAGACAGGGCAGAAGGTTGCCGTCATCGTCGAATTCGAATATGTTGTCCAGACCCAGCTCGATATAGCCTTCGCCGTCATCGTAGAGCATGGTCATGTCCGCGCTCTGGATCAGCTCCCACTGCTCGTCTGTCAGGATCAGGGCCTGACTGCCGTCCCCGTTCTTCTGCCAGACCAGATCCTCCGCCGTGATCGTGTTGGCGGTCACGAAGTCGGTGATGGTATCCGCGTCCAGACCGCCTTCCTTCATGTAGGCCATGTTGGAATCATCCAGCCCGTCGATGCCGAGGGACCGGCCGCTGAAGCCGCTGGAGAAGAGGGAACCGATCAGCTGCTGCATGGCCTGGCTGGTCAGATCGGAGGAACCTGAACCGGAGCCCATGAGGGCCTCAAAAGGATTCGCTGTCCCGCCGGATACCGCCTGACCTGCAGTCTGCATCTGGGCAAACTGACGGATACAGGAGGTATAGTCATCGTCCATGCCGATGGCTTCGTAAGTGCTGGTCATGCTGTCGACCTGGTTCAGCTTCTTGTAGGGGAAGTAGATGGACAGGCCGTAGGCATTGGCTGTATTGCTGGAAGTGATGTTATACTTGACCGCTTCGGCCAGGGTGGCCGCCAGGTCCCTGCCGGCGCTGGTATCCATCAGGCTGGCAAAGTGGATCAGGTCGATCTGGTCGATTCCTGTGCTCCGGGCGAATTCCTTGCTGCTGCTGCGGGCGCCGGCCACCTGTTTGTAATCTCCGCCGCTGATCCTGCTGCCCGCGTCCTCCGCGAAAGCGTTCAGCTTGGCCGGTACGGTCTGGGACAGTTCCGCAAGGTCGGTGACTGAAAGGGTAGTGGACTGGCCGGGGCACTTCCTGGCGCACTGTTTGGTGAAGTCATCTGCGATCTGCTTGCCGATCTGCAGGGTGGCCAGGGACGGGTCATTGGAAAGGCTGGTCAGCCAGTTGGTGTAATACCAGCCGATGCCCGGCTCGGTCTCTTCGCTGCCGATCAGGTAGTCGGCGTAATTGCCCAGCATGAGAGCGGTCTCCGTGGTCGCCATCAGACAGGCGTCAAAGCCGATGAAGTCGTATTTGATCCCGGCGTCTTTGAGCGCGGCGTTGATGCTGGCCAGGGTCATGGAGCCGCTGCGGGGATATTTCTCGTCGTAGCCGTAGCCGCTGACGGAGCCGCCGCCGTGATCCCAGAAGATCAGGGATGTCCGGTTGGCCGGGAAGTTCTTAGCACCCCATTTGATGAAGGAGGAAAGGGTCCCTGCCTTGGTCATGGAGTCGGAGCCGGCATTGTCGATCAGGCATTTGATATTGCCGTTCTGGATCTGCCAGACCTGGTTCTTGCTGCTGCTGATGGCGCTGTTTCTCCAGCTTTTGCATCCGCCCGTGTAAACGATCAGATTGATATTCTTGCCGACGGTGGCGCTGATCATCTCGTTCAGGTCACTGGTCGCCATGGCGGATCTGGATTCCAGATCGGTGCCGCACATGTAGACCAGGATGGTGTTGGTGTCAGTGCCGTCGCCCTTGATCGTCGTATACTTGGCCCGGGCGTCCGGGGAGACCCTGGTGTTGAGGACGGCGTTGCCGCCGGAAGCAGGGCTGTCATTGTACCAGCCGTCATATGTGCCGGACCCGTACTGGACTGCTTCCTGATAACCGGAATCGCCGGAAAGCCCGTTCATGGCCAGTCCGCCTCCGCCGAAGAGCATGGCCGCGATGACGACCAGGATGCCCAGGAAGCCTCCCTTGCTGCGGGTGACTGCCCGCAGGCCTCCGCCTCCGCCGGAGTAGCTGCCGCCGGAATGACCGGAGCTGCCGAAAGAGCCGCTGTGTGATCCTCCGTGAGAGCTGCCGCCGGAATGACTGGAGCTTCCGCCTCCGAAAAATCCTCCGGAGCCCGCGTGGGATCCGCCCAGTCCGCCGCCGGATTTGCCGACACCGGAGCCGCCGCCGGAATGGGTCACTTTTCGTCCTGTAGGCCTGCTTTTATTCATCTCGAATTTCCTCCGTTAATGCCTGTACGCGATTTATTTTACAACTTTATAACCTTCGATGATGACGGTCGCCACTTCGGTGTCCAGTTCATCCCAGATCAGGACCTCGTAGCAGCAGGTCCGCCGCCCGTCCTTGCGGCACTTGGCCTTGGCGATCAGGTGCTGACCTTTGGCCGGGGTCAGGTAGGTGATGTGGCTTCCCAAAGTGACGCAGGGGTCTGAGTCGAAGTTGGACGCGATCGCGAAAGCGAAGTCGGACATGGTGAAGTAGACGCCGCCCATGACGGCGCCCATAGCGTTGCGGTGGCGGTCATCCAGGTCCAGCTCCACCTTGGCGTAGCGTTTGGCGACCTCGGTGATCTCGATGCCGGTCACATGGGTGGCGTAGGCGTCATCCTTGAAATACTCTCTGACCCGCGCCAGATCCTCCATGGCGGCATCGGGTGATTTGTCGCCTGTTTCACCTTCCGGGAACAACTCTTTCTTTACTTCGTTATCAGTCACGATGTCCTCCTTTCGGGCATGATATCTCCATGACTTCCTCCACGGCATGGTGCAGCTTTTGCGCTATATCCGAATCCGCCGCCCGGTAATACATTTCCTTGCCTTCCCGGCGGGATACGATGAGACCGCTGCTCTTCATGATCCGCAGATGATGGGATACGGCGGGACTGGTCATGTCTGTCATGGCCGCGATGTCTGTGACGCATTCTTCAACGTGGCAAAGGATCCAGAAGATCCGCAGCCGGCTGGGATCGCCCAGTTGTTTCATCAGCCCGGCGACCGTCTGAAAATCCTCCGCCGAAGGGCTGTGTTCCATCACGTGCTGGCTGCCGCTGTCGTGACTGTGGGGAAGTGTAGTCATTTTTGTCATCTTTCTTACCTCTTATAGAATGTATTTTAATGCAAAGGCTGGGCGTTTTCAAGGTTGACGCGTCAGGTTCAGTATGCTATTATACAGATGAACAATTAAACAATCATTTAATCGTAATCAGGAGGAACTCAGATGAAAAAGACCTACAAGATCGACGTGGACTGCGCTAACTGTGCCAACAAGATGGAAGTCGCTGCCCAGAAGACCGAGGGCGTGAAGGACGCGACCGTAAACTTCATGGCCCTGAAGATGAAGGTGGAGTTTGAAGAGGGAGCGGAGCCGGCCCAGGTCATGGAGCAGGTCCGCGCCAACTGCAAGAAGATCGAAGACGATATGGAGATCTATCTGTAGATCTGTGAACGATATCCGGGAGCCTGACCTGCCATGAATAAGAAGCAAAAGAACAACCTCATACGCATCATCATCGCTGCGGCCCTGCTGATCGCCCTCCACTTCATCCAGCTTGACCGGCCGGTCATGCTGGTCCTTTACCTGGTGCCCTACCTGGTCGTCGGCTACGACATTCTTCGAAAGGCAGGAAAGGGCATCATCAACCGCCAGCCTTTGGATGAGAATCTGCTGATGGCCATCGCGACCATCGGAGCACTGGCCCTGGCTGTCTACCGGACCGGGGACTTCACTGAAGCGGTGGCGGTCATGCTGTTCTATCAGGTGGGCGAGCTCTTCCAGAGCTACGCTGTGGGACGCAGCCGCCGCAACATCGGCGACCTGATGGACATCCGTCCGGATTACGCCAACATCGAGGGACCGGACGGGATCGAGCAGGTGGATCCGGATGAAGTCGAGATCGGCACGGTGATCCTGGTCCAGCCCGGGGAGAAGATCCCCATCGATGGAGTGGTCGAGGAGGGCAGCGCCAGTCTGGATACCAGCGCCCTGACCGGGGAAAGCGTTCCCCGCAGCGTGCGTGAAGGGGACGAGGTCATCAGCGGATGCATCGATACCAACGGCCTGCTGCGGATCCGGACCACCCATGAGTTCGATGAATCCACGGCTTCCAGGATCCTGGATATGGTGGAGAACGCCAGCTCCCGCAAGTCCCGGTCGGAGAATTTCATTTCCCGGTTCGCCCGGATATACACTCCGGTGGTGGTCATCTGCGCGGTCGCTCTGGCTATCCTGCCTCCTCTGGTCCAGATCCTGATGGGGCTTGGCGCCGGCTGGAGCGTCTGGATCTACCGGGCTCTGACCTTCCTGGTCGTCAGCTGTCCCTGCGCCCTGGTCATCAGCACCCCGCTCAGTTTCTTCGCCGGTATCGGCGGGGCAAGCCGGGAG
>CAMOZS010000132.1 GCA_946631075.1 uncultured Bacillota bacterium
TGATCGTGGTCGTGGTGGTCATGGTCATGATCATGGTCATGGTGGTGGTCGTGGTCATGGTCATGATCATGGTGGTCATGGTCGTGGTGGTGATGCTCCGCTTCGTGAGCATAAGCTTCTTCCCTGAGCTTGTCCAGCTCTGCGGAAAGGGTCTTCTTCTGTTCCATAGTCTCCAGGATGGCCTTGCCTGAGATCTGGTCCCATGGCGTGGTCACGATGGCCGCGTGATCGTTATACTTTCTCAAAAGCTCGATGCACTTGTCCAGTTTCTGCTGGGAAAGTCCGTCCGTATGGCTGAGAATGATGGAACTTGCGTGCTCCACCTGGTTCTGGTAAAACTCACCGAAATTGGTCATATAGACTCTGGCTTTCTTGGCATCCACAACGGTGGTGAATCCGTTCAGCTCGATCCGGTCGTTCTTCAGATCCTGTACGGCGATGATCACGTCGCTCAGTTTACCGACGCCGGAGGGCTCGATCAGGATCCGGTCCGGATCGTAAGTGTCGATGACTTCGTTGAGGGCCCGGCCGAAATCTCCGACCAGGGTGCAGCAGATGCAGCCGGAATTCATTTCGTTGATCTGGACTCCGGTATCCTTCAGAAATCCGCTGTCAACGCCGATCTCACCGAATTCGTTCTCGATCAGCACGATCTTCTCATCTTCATATGCTTCTGAGATCAGTTTCCGGATCAGCGTGGTCTTGCCTGCTCCCAGAAATCCCGAAAAAATATCTACTTTTGCCATGTTGTTCAGTCCTTTCTATATCTTTCCATACAAAGTACAGTATATCACCTCCTGGCGAGCCCTGTCCAGAGGCAAAGGACCGGGGAAAAGGCGGCCGCGACTATATACTATATAGTGTCGGGTAGTACAAACGTACCACTCAGGAGTACAAACGTACTACCCTACATAACAGAGTCATATCTTTCTCTGCGGTCTGCTCCCCCATCATCAGTTGCCTTCTCCCCCTCCGGCCCATATAATAGATAGCATGAAGTACGACCACATGATCAAAGCAAGATTCATAGAACGGCAGAACCGGTTCGTTGCCACGGTCTCTTTGCAAAGGCTGGAGCATGCGCCAGGTCGGGACGCCCCCGTCTCCGTCCACGTGAAGAACACCGGCAGATGCCGGGAGCTTCTGGTCCCCGGAGCCAGGGTCTGGCTGCAGGACCACTCGTCCAGCATGGGCCAGCGCAAGCTCCGCTATTCCCTGATCAACGTAGAAAAAAAGCTGCCCGATGGCAGCAGCATTCTGATCAATATGGATTCCCAGGCTCCGAATCAGGTAGTCTATGAGGCCCTTTCCCAGGGCCGGCTCCAGCTGCCGGACGCCTGCGGGAAACTCCAGCTTTTGCAGAGAGAAAAAACTTACGGCAATTCCCGGCTGGACATCTATGCCGAATTCGCCGGGGGTGGTGACGGCCCGTCCACCGGCCGGCCCCAGAAAGCCTTCATCGAAGTCAAGGGCGTGACTCTGGAAGATCAGGGTGTGGCCCGCTTTCCCGACGCTCCGACCGAGCGGGGCATCAAGCACATTCGCGAGCTGGAAGGCCTGGCCGCCGATGGTTTTCTCACCTATATCATTTTCGTAATCCAGATGAAGGGGATCCGCCGCTTTGAGCCCAACGACGCTACCCACGCCGCCTTCGGAGAGGCCCTGCGTCATGCCGCCCGCAGCGGCGTGCATGTGCTGGCCCTGGACTGCCTGGTCACCAGCGATTCGCTCAGTCTGGACGCCCCGGTCCCGGTGGATCTGTGATCCCGGCCGGCAGCAGCTATGCGCCCCGCCGCCCTTCTCTTAACGGAACCTGCAAAGGGCCCGCTGCAGATCCCGGGGGTCGACCGGTTTGGCCACGTGGTCGCTCATGCCCGCATCCTCTGCCGCCCGGATATCCTCCGCGAAGGCATTGGCGGTCAGGGCGATGATCGGGATGGACGCCTTGCCCGGATCCTCAAGGGCCCGGATCTGCTCAGCCGCTTCATAGCCGCCCATCACCGGCATCTGGATATCCATCAGAATGGCGTCATAAGGCGCCCCTTCACCGGCCTCGACTTTTCGAAGAGCCTCCAACCCATTGTCCGCTGTATCATAGATGATCCCCATCGCCTCCAGCAGCCTGCCGGCGATCTCCCGGTTGATCTCGATATCCTCCACCAGGAGGACCCGCATACCGGTCAGATCTTTTGCGGCAGCGGCATCACCGCATTTGCAGAGGGGGCCGTCCGCTGCTTCCGGCGCAGTCGCAGTTTCAAAGGGGAGTTTCACGATAAAGGTCGTCCCCTTGCCGGGGGCTGTATCCACACTGATCTCGCCGTCCATTCTTTCCACCAGATTCTTGGTTATGGCCATGCCCAGGCCGGTCCCGTGGATCCCGCTGTCCGTCGCCGTCCGCTCACGTTCGAAGGCTTCGAAGATCTTTTCCGAAAACTCCTTCGTCATGCCTATGCCTGTATCCCTGACCTGCAGCTGGTAGACCGCCCGGCCGGACTGGTCCGCAGGCTGCGTTCCATGCCCGTCCGCAGGCTGGGCTCCAGTCCCGGAGACCTGCTTGAGCTCTACCGTGACACTGCCCCCTTCCGGGGTGAACTTCCAGGCGTTGCTGATCAGATTGAGCAGGATCCGGTTGACCGCCTTGCGGTCGCAGACCACGAACCGGTCGGTCACATCCATTTCCGTCTCGAAACGGATGGACTTCTCCTCCATTTGATTGCGGAAGAGATCTTCCGACTCAGCCATGATCTCCCCCAGATCCTCAGCCTTTGCAGTAAGCTCCAGCTTGCCGCTTTCGATCCGGCTCATCTCCAGGATGTCATTGATCAGCTCGAGAAGATAATTACTGGAGCTTTCGATCTTATCGATGTAGCCCCGCATCTGATCCGGGGACGCCCCCTCCTGCTTGGCCAGGCTGGTGTAGCCGATGACGGCGTTGAGCGGGGTCCGGATATCATGAGACATGTTGGACAGGAAGAAGGTCTTGGCTTCACTGGCTCGCTGCGCTTCCATCAGCTTATAATGCAGTTCCTCGTGATCGCGGATATGCTGGGCGATCGATCGCATGATCTTCAGGATGACAAAAACAAAAACACTGCCCCCGAACAGGATCCCCGCGATGATCAGATCAGGCCGGCCAAAAAAGCCGACCGCCAGGTATCCTGCCAGGAACAGAATGAGAAGGATCAGGGGGATCCGCAGGAGCAGGCCGCTGTCCTCCCACTTGCCGTGGGCCAGGGCAAACTTCTGGAACTGCAAATAGCGCACGATGTTCCATATCATCAGCGCGCTTCCTGCGTAGATCAAGATATCGATCAATACTTCCCCTGTCATCGTCTTATCCCATCATCATCCGTCAAAACGGATCATCCCGCCATGGACAGCCCCATCTGCACGCCGCCGATCGCCATCAGGATGCAGAACAGGACGAATACTATGAATAGGATCACCCTTTTGGGACTGGAGAAAAATTGCTTCATGGCCATGGCTCCCTTCTTCTGCAGCCTTCACCTACAGCGGCGCGACCTTCTTCAGGATCCCGTCGATATCCTCCGCGCTCACCTTGCGCGGATTGGTCCTGGTACAGGCATCCGCCAGAGCCGCTTCAATGATCGCTTCCTTTTGTTTCATGACATCTTCCGGTGAGATGCCCGCATCCTTCAGGTTCATGGGAATGCCGAAGGACCGCTTCATCCCTTCGATCTTGCGGGCAAGGCCGGATACAGCCACCCGGTGGTCCGTATAGGGAAGACCGATCAGCTTGGCCATCCTCTGCAGCTTACGGGCGCACAGGGTCTTGTCCCGGTTCTCCAGGTCCGCGTTGAACCGGATCACCTCCGGCAGAATGATCGCGTTGCTGCGTCCGTGAGAGATATGGAATTTGGCTCCCACCGCGTGGGCGATACTGTGGCAGATGCCGATCCCCGCCGTGTTGAAGGCCATTCCGGCCAGACAGGCCGCGTTGTGGACCTTTTCTCTGGCCAGCAGGTCCTCCCCGTCCATGACCGCCATGGGCAGGAACTTCATCAGGAGGGTCACCGCCTTCTCCGACAGAGCGTCCGTAAAATCGTTGGCCTCCGTCGACACATAGGCCTCCAGAGCATGGGTCAGAGCGTCCATGCCGGTATCCGCCGTGATCGAGGGCGGCATGGTCTTGACCAGATCCGGATCCAGGATCGCCACCATGGGCTGCAGTTCCTGATCGATGAGAGGATATTTCACCCCCTCCTTAGCGTTGGTGATGACCGAGAATTTAGTGACTTCGGAGCCGGTCCCGCTTGTGGTCGGGATGGCGAAGCATTCCTCGATGTTGGCCATCCCCAGCCGGTGTCCGATCACCCGGATGGCCTTGGCCGCATCGATGGCTGAGCCGCCGCCTACAGCGATCATGACCTGGGCCTGACATTCAGCCAGACACTGGATGCCCTCAGACACCACCTCGATCGGAGGATCGGGCACGGTCTTGTCAAATACGCTTACGGTGCAACTGCCGAGGTGCGCTTTGATTTTATCCACGACACCGGATTTGACCATGAAGGCATCGCAGATAATGATCACCCTTTTCTCCTGTATCTGATCCAGGCGCTCCAGGCAGTTCTCCCCAAAAAATACATTTGTACTGATATTGAACTCTTTCATGGTCACAGTATACCACAGAAATCCTATTCTGCGTCCTCCTTTCGGTTTTTGCCCAGCTTCAGGTATTTCCTGGCGACCCCTATGCCGATCTTCATGTAGAAGGGCATCAGGGCCCGGTCCGCTTCTTTCAGCTTCCTGCGGATCTCGATGTGCTGGGGACAGTGCTTCTCACAGCGTCCGCACCCGCTGCACTGACTTGCAAAGGCTGCCGGATCCCGCAGAGCGATGGCCTGCAGGTAATCCTTCTGTCCCGCTCTCTTTGTTTCGGTGAACATCCGGTTATAGCAGCGGAAAGTCCCGGGGATATCCACCTTTTGCGGACAGGGCATGCAGTAGCCGCACTCGGTGCATCCCACTTTGGTCGAGGCAATGATGGCTTCCCTGACCTTGCGGACCAGCTCATGTTCTTCTTCGGTGAAAGCCCCAGCCTTTGCATCGGAAGCG
>CAMOZS010000133.1 GCA_946631075.1 uncultured Bacillota bacterium
TCAAGCAGGGTTTTGATATCCCCATGCTCCGGGCGGTCTGCGACGCGGTCAGCGTACCGGTCATCGCTTCCGGCGGGGCCGGCTGCATGCAGGATTTCCTGGATCTGTTCGACCAGGTCCCGGACATCGACGCGGGCCTTGCGGCTTCGGTCTTCCACTTCGGCGAGGTGAGCATCCGGGAGCTGAAGGAAAAGATGGCGGAGCACGGCGTGCCATCCAGGATCGTGTGAGCGGCTGAAGAGGCACGAGAAAAAGGAAACGAGCTAAGAGGAGCGAAACGAAGAGGAGCTGAATGATGATCAACATTGATGAACTGAAATTTGATGAAAAAGGGCTGATCCCCGCGATCGTGGTCGACGCGGTCACCAAGCGGGTACTTACCCTTGCCTATATGAACCGGGAATCCCTGCAGATCTCCATGGAAAAGGAACTGACCTGCTTTTGGTCCAGATCCCGCCAGGAGCTGTGGCTGAAGGGGGAGACCAGCGGCAACTACCAGCACATCGTCTCCATCACGGCGGACTGCGACCGGGACGCCCTGGTGGTCATGGTGGAGCCGGATGGCCCGGCCTGCCATCTTGGAACGGATTCCTGTTTCGAGTATCCTGTGTTCCAGAGCGAGGAGCGGCATGAGTTCTCCTATCAGGGTCTGATGGACCTGATCGAAGGCCGCAAGACCGACCCCAAAGAGGGTTCCTACACGACCTACCTGTTCGAAAAGGGTCTGGACAAGATCCTGAAGAAGGTGGGAGAGGAGTCTACGGAAGTCATCATCGCCGCAAAGGATCAGGACAAGGCGGAGACCATCTACGAGGTGGCCGACCTGGCTTATCATGTCATGGTCATGATGATCGAGGCCGGGATCTCCCTGGAGGACATCCATAAGGAACTGGCTTCCCGCCACGTGATCGATCACAAGGTCAAGCAGGAGAAGATGACGAAGTAGGAGCCAGGGAGAGATCGGATGATTCGCAAAGACTATCATATGCATACGACCTACTGCGACGGCAGCAATACCGCGGAGGAAATGGTGCAGGTTGCCATCGGCAAGGGGATGACGGAAGTCGGCATCTCCGGTCACAGCCATACGGCTTTTGACGAGAGCTACTGCATGTCCCATGAGGAGACAGAGCGTTACCGGCAGGAGCTCCTGGCCCTGCGGGAGAAATACCGGGATCAGATCTCAGTCCGGATCGGCCTTGAAGTGGACCGGTATTCGGATGCGGACACGGACGCCTTTGATTATACGATCGGCTCCGTCCATTATATCCGGGTCCCGGACCCGCGGCAGGGGGGTGCCGGGGCCGGTGCTGATGCAGATGCGGCCGCCACTGCTGCTGGGGCCGGCGCGGCTGTTCCGACCGGCTGCCTGCCCCATACTGAAGACGGGCAGGCCTGGATCTACATTCCCATGGATGAGACGGCTGAGATCACCAGAGCCGCGGCCGATGCCTACTTCGGCGGCGACCTGATCGCCCTGGCCGAGCGCTATTTCGAAACGGCAGGGGAGGTGGCCAAGGCGACCGGCTGCGACATCATCGGTCACTTCGATCTTCTGACCAAGTTCAATGAGAAGACCGAACCGCCACTCATCGACACCGGGGATCCCCGTTACATCGCCGCCTGGAAGAAGGCGGCCGACCAGCTTTTGCAGGCGGATATTCCATTTGAGATCAACACCGGCGCCATGTCCAAGGGCTACCGGACCGAGCCATATCCGGCAAAGCCGATCCGCGACTATATACGAAGCCGCGGCGGCCGGTTCATCCTGTCCAGCGACAGCCACCGGACCGATACCCTCTGCTATCAGTTCGACCAGTATAAGTCAGAGCTGGAGTAGGTGTGGCCAGAAGCTGGAAAACAGGGCTCTTGTACAAGAAACGGGTTTTTGGCTAAAAAAGTACAAAAAATATCAAGGATTTTGTATAAAACTCCGATTTCCGGAGGTAAATGTACAAAGCAAAGAGCCCGCGATTCGTGGCAGTCAATAAAAATGCGTTTTATGGGCCTGTTATGGTAAACTGTTGACTGTGCAAAGGCTGGGGAGCAAAGGCTGAACAGGACTTTCTTGTACATTTAACCTCAAGAATTCAAAATATGTACAAAAAGCCCGAAAAATTTTGTACTTTGATGGCCGGAATCCGGTAAAATGTACAAAATGCGAGCGGCCGCCCAGGCGACCGGCTAAACCGGCCGCTCCAACCACCGCAACCCCTAACCGAAACAAGTCCAATCAGATCCAATACAGAACACCAATGAACATCACCATCGACAGGAACAATCCGACCCCGGTATATGCCCAGATCTGCGAGCAGATCCGGAAGGGGATATTTGAAGGATCACTGACCGATGGTTTTTTGCTGCCGTCCGAGCGGAAGCTGGCGGCGGAGATCGGCGTCCACCGGAACACGGTGACCAGGGCCTACATGGAGCTGAAGAGCGAAGGCCTGATCGAAGCAAGGCAGGGCCAGGGCTACCGGATCCGCTACCGGAGCATCTTTGCCGAGATGGAAAAACAGGGACAGAAGAAAAAGGCGGTCCACTGGGAGGCTCTGATCGAGGACCGCTACGAGAACATCCGGAGCGCATTCGACGAGCTCTACAGCATGTCTTATGAGGAAAACCTGATCCCCTTCGGCGGGGGCGTTGCGGCAAGGGAGCCTTATCCGGCGGAGGAGATCGCCGAATACTTCGAGAAGGCCCTCAAAAGTTCCACCTATTTCTATTCCCCCTATCAAGGTGATCCGGACCTGCGCCGGGAGATCGTCAAGCTGCTTGACGGCCGGGGGATCCGGGTGAGGGAAGGGAACATCCAGATCTTTTCGGAAGCCAACCAGACCATGGACTTTCTCAACAGCCTCCTGCTTTCGCCGGGGGATACGGTCATCACCCCCGACATGATGTCCGCCGACGTCTACCGGTCCATCGAGCTGGCCGGCGGCCGCCTGCTGACCGTGCCCATGGATGAAGAGGGCATGATCTGCGACCGGCTGGAAGCCCTGATCGAGGAGAACCGGCCCAAGTACATCTACGTCGACTCCAGCTTCAACAATCCCACCGGGGCCGTCCTGTCCACCCGGCGCCGGCAGAAACTGCTGGAGCTTTCCTACAGGTACCGGCTGCCCATCCTGGAAGAGGACGAAAGCTCTGACCTCTATTACGATGCTCCTATCCCGCCATCGATCCGGAGCATGGACACGGGCAACAACGTCATCTACCTGTATTCCTTCTCCCTGACCTTCCGGCCGGGCCTGGGCATCTCCTTCGTCGCCGCCGACCATTCAATCACCGAGCGGCTCCACAACATGGTCTCCGTAAGGCTTGCGGCCCTGGACTGGGCCCCCCAGATGATCATGCTGGAGTACCTGCGCAGCGGCCAGTACCTGAACCGGCTGGACGAGTACCGCAGGGTCTGCCGGCAGAAGCGGGACCGGATGCAGGCCCATCTGCAAAGGCTGGAGAAACGCTTCGGGATCAAATATTCAGTTCCCTCCGGCGGAGTCTATTTCTGGGTGAAACTTCCGGAAGGGATGGAGGCGGGCAGGCTGCTGATCCTGGCCCAAAAGCTGGGCGTGACCTTTATCCCCGGTCAGCTTTTTGACCCGACCCAAAAGACAGGAAGGGACCACATCAGGCTCAACTTTTCCTATCCCAGCCCGGGGCAGATCGACCGGGGCATGCAAATGCTGGAGGAAGCCATGGAAGGCATGCTCCGGCCCGCGCGATAAGCGGAGCAGCCTATGCAAAGTCCGCCCAGCCTTTGCGGTAAGAACTGGCACATCAAAAAACAAATAAACTGGCACTTTCTGTGCTAGTTTTGTTATAGTATAGTTTAATCAAGATAAGAATCGTACAAAACCATTTTTTTAAGTGAAAGGAGATATCGCTATGGCTGTTAATCTGAAAGGAAGAAGTTTTCTCACACTGATGGATTTCACTCCGGAGGAGATCCGTTACATGCTGGACCTGGCTCACGACCTGAAGGCCAAGAAGAGAGCCGGCATCAAGGGAGAGCTTCTGAGAGGAAAGAACATCGTACTGCTCTTTGAGAAGACTTCCACCAGAACCAGATGCGCTTTTGAAGTCGGCGCAATGGATGAGGGCGCGGGCGTCACCTTCCTGGACAGCAAGTCCTCCCAGATGGGCAAGAAGGAGTCCCTGGAAGATACCGCAAAGGTCCTGGGCAGATTCTATGATGGCATCGAGTACAGAGGTTATGACCAGAAGGTAGTCGAAGACCTGGCTAAGTACGCAGGCGTTCCGGTCTGGAACGGACTGACCGACGTGGATCACCCGACTCAGATCCTGGCTGACCTGCTGACCATCGAAGAGCATGTCGCTAAGCCGCTGAACAAGTGCAAGGTCGTCTTTGTCGGCGATATCAGAAATAATATGGCCTATGCATGGATGTACGGCTGCGCCAAGATGGGCATGAGCTTCGTCGCTTACGGACCGACTGAACTGATCGACCAGGTCGATGCTGATGTAGTCGCAAGAGCAAGAGAGGTCGCAGAGGAGACCGGCGCTAGCATCGAGATCAGCTCCGACATCGAGTCCATCAAAGGCGCGGACGTTCTCTACACCGACATCTGGGCTTCCATGGGCGAAGAGGATCAGATCCCTGACAGAGTCCGCATGCTGACCCCGTTCAGAGTCACCAAGGAAATGCTGGAAGCGACCGGAAATGACGACGTCATCTTCCTGCACTGCCTGCCGTCCTTCCACGACTTTGAGACCACCATGGCCAAGAGCCAGATGGAACTGGGCTACGACATCCGTGAGGTCACCGATGACGTATTCAAGAGCAGACATTCCAAGGTATTCGATGAAGCAGAGAACAGAATGCACACGATCAAGGCAGTGATGGTGGCAACCATCGCCTAGCAGAGAACCTACAGGAGGTTTGAGA
>CAMOZS010000134.1 GCA_946631075.1 uncultured Bacillota bacterium
GTGAACGAGGATTTCGACGATCATATCTGTATCCTCCAGCCTCAGGGAGGCAAGTGGCAGACGGAGCCTGAACGGACGAGGATCGTAGACGGGGACGGAAACGACGTCAGAGAGGTCACCCTCAAGAAGGTCGTTTCTGTGGAAGGGGCAAGTGAAGAACCCCTTGAGCTGGAGGAGACGCTCACCATGTCCCAGCTCCTGGATCAGATCCCCATGCACTGCGCATTTCAGGACGGGAGCACAGCGGACATCCCGCTGTCAGACCTGCCCTGGCACGATCTGCAGCCTGCTCCCGACAAGCGGCTGAAGCCGGATACAGAATATGTACAGGTAAAGGTCTACGGACAGACCGTGCAGATCCCCATTGAAGTCATCCGCTATGATGTGCCTGAGGATCTGAAGGCTGAACTGACCGGAAGGACCGGCGCCCAGCGGGCCCATCTCACATGGGAGCCGGTGGAAGACGCCACTTTCTACAGAGTGCAGAGAAGCGAATGGCAGGACATGCGGTCCCCGCAGACGATCTACGCGGATGAAGCGGAGCTGCTGGACGCCATGATCCCGGGAAGTGTCTGCTACTACCGGGTGCAGGCAGTACAGGAATTCAGCGACGGGACCAACGTTAAATCAGAATTCTGCGAACCGGTCCGGATCGCGTCTGCCCTGGCCATCCCGGCCAGATGTAAGGCAGAGCTTTCTCTGGGCGGGGTGACCGCTCAGTGGGATCCTGTTCCCGGAGCAGATGAATACATACTCGAGCAGAGCGATGATCCGGACGGGCCCTTTACCGATGCTATCGGAAAGCCGGCCCTGGCATCCGATACCCGGCGGGACCTAGTCAGCCTGAATCCGGGCAGCGTCCGCTATTACCGGGTCAAGGCGGCAGCGTCCAACCACCGGGCAGCGGACAGGATCGAAGGTGAGTACGGGGATGTTTTCTTCGTCGTCCGCCCGCCCCAGATCCCGGAGATCACAGGGGAAGCTTCCGGCGGAATGGCGGAGCTTTCCTGGGAGCCGGCCGAGGGGGCAGCAGAATATATTATCGAACGATCCGCCAGCGAGGATGGAGAGTATGAGCAGATCGCCAGGACAGCAGAGACAGCCTGGTCTGATCCGGCAGGTTTCAGCAGGACCTTTTATTACAGGGTGACCGCTGTCTCCGGAGCGAAGGCCGGAAGGATCAGAAGCGAGGCCAGCCAGCCTTTGCGGATCACGACGCCGGACCCGACGCCGGAGCAGGTGCCGGTCGACCCGACCATCAAAAAGCCGGCGGGGATCGACACCAAAGGCAATGTGAAAACAGGGGCCATGAAGATCTTCTTCAAGCCGGTCGAGGACGCGGCAAACTACAGCATCGCCTACCGGATCGCGGGAACGCAGGAATGGACCTGCCGCTGGACCGACGGTCTGACGGAGTATACGGTGAAAAACCTGAAGAAGGGCCAGCTGCTGGAGTTCAAGTTCGCCGCATACATGGAGGATGACGGGATGCTGACCAGAGGGGATTACTCCCGGACCAGCTTCCGTTATATGAAGGCTGTGGAGAAGGCCAGCGTCAAGGCGGGGAAGAAGTCCGTCACGGTGAAGGTGAGGAAGGTCAGCGGGGCCAGCGGCTACCAGGTCCTCTACGCGTCCAATAAGAAGATGACCGGCGCCAAGGCAGTCACCTTCAAGGGAGGCAAGAAGACCAGGCTGAAGGTCAGCGGCCTGAAAAAAGGCAAGACATATTACATCCGTTACCGTCCCTATAAAACGAAAGGCGGTAAGATCTACTACGGCGTTTTGCAGAAGACGGTGAAAGTCCGGGTGAAATAATATAGTAGCGGAAAGGAGAAAACAGAAACAGACCATGAAGAAGAAGACAGGAATCATTATCGCGGTGATCGTCATTCTGGCGGCGGGAGGATTCGGCGGCTGGATGTATCACAGCGCCCAGGTGGACAAGATGCGGGATGCCGGCGTCAAGACCCTGCATGGCACGGCGGTGCTGGATGACTACCGGGACGAGCAGCAGAAGGAGATCCAGGCCATCTATGAGGACAGCGAAGCCAAGATCATGGAGTGCAGCGATCAGGAATCCATCGACAAGATCAACAAGGATGCGGCGGCTCAGATCGCGGAGATCAAGACCGATGCCCAGCTGGATGTCCAGGATGGGATCAAGAGCCTGGAGAAATCCGTATCCCTGAAGGATTACCGGGAGGAGCAGCAGAAGGAAGTCAAGGACATCCTGAAGAAGGCCAAGAAGAAGATCAAGAAGGCCGATGGGCAGAAGGCGATCGACAAGGCCATCGACGAAGCTATGGACCAGATCGCGGAGATCAAGACCGACGAGCAGCTGACCGCAGAAGAGGAAGCGGCCAGACAGGCGGCGGCAGCAGCGGCAGCGGCAAGGTCCTCGGCTAAGAAGAAGTCTTCCGGCGGCGGCGGTAATTCAGGCGGGTGTGTAGGCAATGACGCAAAGAATTTCTACTAAGAACAACATCACGTCCTTTGTCTGGATCCGGGTGTGCGCATGTCTCTTCATCGTCCTGCTGCATACCCTGTTCGCCAGCAACGTGTATTTCGAGAAAACGATAACCGAAGGGCAGCTTCTGGCCACGCAGACGGTGGAGCATCTGCTCATGTGGGCGGTCCCCTGTTTCCTGATGGTGACGGGAGCCCTGCTCCTGCAGCCGGCCAGACAGATCGGCCCGGAGAAACTCTTCGGCAAGTACATGAAGAGGATCGCCCTGGCCCTGGTGTGCTTCACCCTGCTCTTTCAGATCCTGGACGTCGTCATGGGAGATGAGTCCTCGATCCTGACCGGCTGGCTGTCCGACCTGTTCCAGGGGCACAGCTGGGCCCACGTGTGGTATCTGTATCTGATGCTGGGGATCTATCTGATGATCCCGTTTTACAAAATGATAGCCAATCAGGCGGACCTGAAGCAGATCTGGGCCCTGATCCTGATCATGGTCCTGTTCGTATCGGTGCTGCCCAGGGCGGACCTGGCCGGACTGGAGTGCGGGTTCTACATCCCGACCCAGATCATCTATCCGGTCTATGTGTTCGCGGGCTTCGCCCTGTACGAAAGGAACCTGCCTCTTTGGGCGGCGGCCCTGATGACCGCGGCCGCGACAGCGGTCATCGTGGTTCTGTCGATAACAGCACCCGGGAAGGAGGAGCTCTTCGGCTACGATTCGATCTTCGTGGTCGCCCAGTCCCTGGGACTCTTCTCCCTGATGCTCCGGATCAAGCTGCCGGCGGGAGGCTTCCTGCAAAGTCTGGACGACTGCGGCTTCGGGATCTACATGATCCATATGATCGGGGTACGGTTCGTGATGAAGTGGGTCGGCTTCGATCCCTTTGCCCACGGTCCCGTGATCTGTTTCGCGGTCATGGTCCTGCTGTTTTTCGCGGTATCCTACGCGGTGGCTTACCTGCTGCGGCAGATACCGAAACTGAATTTGCTATAGAGGGGAGACTGACATGAGAAGAAGATTACTGACATTGCTGGTCGCCGCGGTGACGGCGGTGACCATGCTGAGCGGCACAGCCTTTGCGGCGGAAGAGATCGCGCCGGCGGACAGCCAGGACCTGCAGGGGGGCGCGGCGGTGACCCAGCCGGCAGATCCTGAGGACCAGCTGGCGGAGGACCCGGCGGAAGATCCGGCTGCAGATCAGGCGGAAGATCCGGCCATGGAGGATGAAGCGGTCCTGAGCGAGGACCCGGGGACAGAGCAGCCCGGCGATCAGGAAGAGCCGCCGGAAGAGCCTCCGGTCCAGACCGGCTGGAACGAGGACCACACCCAGTACATCGGGGAGGACGGGAATCCCTATACCGGCAAGCACAAGATCGACGGAGAGTACTATTATTTCAACTCCAAGGGGATCCTTCAGACCGGCTGGAAGAAGCTGTCCGGCAAGTACTACTATTTCAGCGCAAAGGCTGACGGAGCAGCGGTCAAGGGAAGAAAGAAGATCGGCGGCAAGCTGTATTTCTTCAATGAAAACACCGCCGCGGCCAGATCCAAAGGATTCTTCAAGGATAAGGCTGGCAATGAGTACTACTCGACTTCAGCTAAGGGGAAACTGGCCAAAGGCTGGAAGGCCCTCAAGTATAAGAAAAAGCTCTACGGTTTCTACTTCAGCAAGAAGACCGGCAAGATGGCCAAGGGAACGACCGTCGGATACCTGAAGATCCCCAAGAACGGTAGACTCCACAGGGCCTACGCCCTGGGGATCAAGACCCTGAACAAGCACGGCTGGTCCCTGAAGGCGGCCTACAAGTATTCCTATAAGACGAAATACTACGACCGCTGGTACCGGGTCGGCGGCAAGAACCGCAGTGAGAAGTACTCGATCCGGGGATTCGAGAAACACAAGGGCAACTGCTATGTTATGGGAGCCACATTCTACGTGATGGCCAAGCTTCTGGGCTACAATGTCCGCCAGGTCTACGGCAAGATCGACATGCCCCACTCCTGGACGGAGATCAAGCAGGGAGGCAAGATCTATGTCTACGATCCCAACTTCCGCAATGAGACCGGCCGGAACGGATGGAAGATCTATTACGGCAAGAAGGGGACCTGGAGATATCACAAACAGGGCAACCTGAACAGCTTCGTGAAAAAAGGTAAATTCAAATAAGGCTGGCGATGACGGGCCGCCGCGTCGAGGGATCGACGCGGCGGTCCTTTTTTGATACGATGAAGCCCGACTTCATGCTCAAGGCCCATAAGGCGGATGGTTCTTCCGCCTGGGACGTCGACGACGGGACCTTCGAGAAAGACGGCAACACATACACCTTTACGGTGACAGAGGAATATCCGTCAATGGAATACGAGGGCAAGGAAACCTTCACCTATGTGAAGGCCG
>CAMOZS010000135.1 GCA_946631075.1 uncultured Bacillota bacterium
TCGGTCAGCACCGACATATCGCCCCGGGAAAAGAGAGCCAGGTTCTGGTCCAGCTGTTCCATGCTGCTCATGCCGCTCAGGATGCAGGCGACTTCCGGCTGGGAGGCCACCCACTTGAAGGCCCATTCGGCCGGGGTCCTTTTCACCGGAGCCCTGTCCCAGACCTCCTTGATCACCGGCGGCACGCTGTCGGTCAGGCGGCCGCCCTTGAGCGGCTCCATGATGACGACAGGGATCTTTCTTTCTCCCGCGTAGTGCAGGCCGGCAAGGCCAGCCTGGAACTCCGTATCCACGTAGTTGAGCTGGATCTGGCAGAAATCCCAGGGGTAGGAATCGATGACTTCCTTGAACAGGGCCAGATCATCGTGGAAGGAAAAACCGATTTTGCCGATCTTTCCCTCTCTTCTGAACTCCTCGATGTGATCCATGACATGGAACTTCTCCATGATCTCCCAGGCCTCATGGTCGATGCAGTGGATCAGGTAGAGGTCGATCAGATCCGTGTCCAGCCTTTGCAGCTGATGCTCAAAGAATCTGCGGGTATCTTCCTCTTTTTCGACCAGCCAGATGGGAAGCTTGTCGGCGATCATCGTCTTCTCCCGGTAGCCGTCCTTCAGGGCCTTGCCGACGATCTCCTCGCTTTTGCCTCCGTGATAGGTATATGCAGTATCGACGTAGTTGATGCCGGAGTCGATGGCGTGCCTGATCAGCCGAATGGCCTCGGCCTCGTCAACATCGCCCGCGGCGGTCAGGGGAAAGCGCATGGCTCCCAGTCCCAGCAGGGACGTGGGCCGTCCGATCCGGTCAAATTCTCTGTATAACATATCGGTTCCTCCATATCTGTGATATACTGACTCATTATACAACAAAAGAGGCGGTGTGAAAATGAAAGCGAGACAACTTACACAGATCTGCGAATCCTTTCTGGATGAGACCATGGAATACAACGACCTGCCGGGGATCGTCATCGGCGTTCAGGCGGCAGGCGAGATCTTCACCGGGGCCAGGGGAGTCCGGGACGTGACCACGGGGGATCCGCTGCAGGCGGATGACGTTTTTCACTGCGCCTCCGTCTCCAAGCTCTTCACCTCAGCGGCGATCCTGCAGCTTGTTGAGGCGGGGGAACTGAACCTGGACGACCGGCTCTGCGAGATCCTGCCGGAACTGTCCATCGCCGATAAGCGATGGGAGAACATCCGCCTGTATCAGATGCTTTCCCATACCTCGGGCCTGGGGGATGTGGATGATTACCACTGGGAGCAGGCCCTGACTTCGGACCGGGCCCTGTCCGATTACGTCCACTCGGAGGAGCTGGCGGCCCTGCCTCTGCTCTGGGACCCGGGCAAGGGCGGTTTCCGCTACAGCAACGTGGCCTACGAGATCCTGGGCCATATCGTGGCCGTCAAGTCGGGGATGTCTTATGAGGAGTACGTCCGCAGGCAGCTGATGGAGCCGGCGGAAATGAGAGATTCCACCATGCTGACCTTTGAGCGGATCGGCGCAAAGGCTGGAGAGGCCTGCCCCCTGATCACGGAGGAGATCCGCCGCAGGAACGGAGCCGGGCAGGACAGCTGGCATCCGATGGCTCTGCCCCATGAGAAAGCAGAGGACCGGTCGATCGTACCAGTGAAGTATTACCCTTACACCAGAGCCCACGGCCCCAGCTCGACGCTGACCTCAACCGCATCGGATCTTCTGAAGTGGGCGCGGATCCATATGGAGGGAAAAGTGCTTCCCTCGCCGGTCAGCAGCCCTCAGATCCGCCATGAGTATGCCGAGGTCCCCAACAACCGGGAGAAGATGGGCCTGGGCTGGTTCATGCGCCGGCAGGAAGGCCTGCAGCTTTTCGGCCACGAAGGGACCGACGACGGCTTCCGGGCCAGCCTTTGGATCTGCCCCGAGCGGCAGACGGCCATCGCCGTCCTGTCCAACCTGTCCGGGGCGCCGGTCAAGAAGCTGAACAAGAAGCTGTTCACCCTTCTTGAGGGAAATAAGGATTGACAATCGTTCTTATCAGGACTAACATAAAAAAGGAACCAGAATAAAGGAAAGATCTTCAGGGCAGGGTGTGATTCCCGACCGGCGGTAGAGTCCGCGAGCGCAGCAGCGCACGAACCGGTGTGATTCCGGTACCGACAGTATAGTCTGGATGGAAGAAGATGTTTTTTATTGAGGTGGTACATTTGTACTACCCAGGAAAGATATAACTAAACCCTGTGGATCACCCAGGGTTTTTATTATGGACAGAAAACAGGATGAGAAATATATGCGGCGGGCCATCGACCTTGCAAAGGCTGGCGAGGGCTGGGTCCACCCCAACCCGCTGGTGGGGGCGGTGATCGTCAAGGGCGGCCGGATCGTCGGCGAAGGATACCATCAGAAATGCGGGCAGCTGCATGCGGAGAGAAACGCCATCGCGGACGTCAGGAGTCGGGCCCAAGACCAGGCCTCGGACCTGCTCGATGGGGCCACCATCTACGTGACCCTGGAGCCCTGCTGTCACTACGGCAAGACTCCTCCCTGCACGGAGGCCATCATTGAGAACAAGATCGCCCGCGTAGTGATCGGCTCCAGAGACCCCAATCCCCTGGTTGCGGGAAAGGGCGCCCGAATTCTGCGGGAGGCAGGGATCGAAGTGACCGAGGACTTCATGAGAGAGGAATGCGACCGGATAAATCCCGTCTTCTTCCACTACATTCAGACCAAGAGGCCCTATGTGATCATGAAATATGCCATGACTGCCGATGGGAAGATCGCCACCAAGACGGGAGCATCCCAGTGGATCACCGGAGAAAGATCCCGTCAGGAAGTGCAGCGGCTGCGGCATGCCTGCATGGGGATCATGGCAGGGATCGGAACAGTGCTGGCGGATGATCCTTTGCTCAACTGCCGCTGGGAAGGTCCGGCTGCCGATACAGAAACCGATACCGAAACCGAAACCAGCGCTGCCCGGTATGGGCTTTGCCATCCGGTTCGCATCATCTGCGACAGCAGGCTGCGGATCCCCCTGGACAGCCGGATCTGTCAGACCGCAGGAGAGTATGAAACCATCGTCGTCTGCGGGAGGGAAACGGACAAGGCAGACGCATTGAGAGCCCTTGGGATCGAGGTGCTTTCACTGCCGGCCGGCGAAGGCAGGGTGGATCTGAAAGCCCTGATGCAGATCCTGGGAGCACGGGGCATCGACAGCATCCTGCTGGAAGGGGGCGGCACTCTTAACGAGAGCGCCCTGCGGGCCGGGATCGTCAGCGAGGTCCGGGCCTTCATCGCGCCCAAGTTCTTCGGAGGAAGAGCCAAGTCGCCGGTGGAAGGGACCGGCGTCGAAGAACCGGACCAGGCCATCGGCATGGAGCTGATCGAAACCAGGGCATTCGGAGACGACCTGATGCTCCGGTTCGGGTCCATCGAATGAAGACCTAAAGCCAGTAACGAAAGAAGGTGACAGCTTGTTTACAGGAATCATAGAAGAAGTCGGCGTGATCCGGGCCCTGACCATGTCCGGTCATTCCGGAGAGATATCTATCCGGGCGGACAAGGTCCTGGAGCAGACCAAGATCGGCGACAGCATCGCCGTCAACGGGATCTGCCTGACCGTGACCAGCCTTTCCGCGGACGGCTTCACGGCGGATATCATGCCGGAGACCGTAAGCCGCAGCTCCATGAAAGCAGCGGCCGCGGGAGACAGGGTCAACCTGGAGAGGGCCATGGCGGCGGACGGCCGCTTCGGAGGCCACATCGTCTCCGGCCACATCGACGGGACGGGGACCATCCGGGAAATGGACCGGGATGAGAACGCCGTCTGGGTGAGGATCCAGGCAGGACCGGAGATCCTCCGCTACATCGTCGAGAAGGGGTCCATCACCATCGACGGCATCAGCCTGACCGTAGCCAGGGTGACAGGGCAGGATTTCAGCGTTTCCATCATTCCTCATACGGGAGAGGAGACCACCCTGCTTTCCAGAAGAGAGGGAGATACAGTCAATCTGGAAACGGACATCATCGCCAAATATACAGAGAAGCTGCTGGGCATCGGGCCGGGCGGACAGGACCAGCCGGACGGGGGGAGCATCCGCCGGGAAGGCGGCATCACCGAGGACATGCTGCAAAGCCTGGCCTGAGCCGGGCGGGCGGAGCACCGTGCTCCCAGCCTTTGCATGAAGATAACAGGAGGAACTATGGAAGAGAAGAAGTATGAGTACAACACCATCGAGGAAGCTCTCGAGGACCTGAGAGCGGGGAAGATCATCCTGGTCACCGACGATCCGGACCGGGAGAACGAAGGGGACATGATCTGCGCGGCCGAGTTCGCCACCCAGGAGAACATGAACTTTATGGCGTCCAAGGCCAAGGGCCTGATCTGCACTCCCATGAGCGCGGAAGTGGCCAACCGGCTGGGTCTGCCGCCAATGGTGGCGGAGAACACCGACAACCACGAGACCGCCTTTACCGTTTCCATCGACCACATCGATACCACAACGGGCATCTCGGCCAAAGAGCGGTCCTACACCATCATGAAGTGCGCGGATCCTGAGGCAAGGCCGGGGGACTTCCGCAGACCGGGCCACGTATTTCCCCTGATCGCCCGTTTCGGCGGCGTTCTGGTCAGGAACGGCCATACCGAAGCGACGGTGGACCTGCTCCGGCTGGCGGGAATGACCGAATGCGGCGTCTGCTGCGAGATCATGGACGACGACGGGACCATGATGAGGACCCCCAAGCTTTGGGAACTGGCCAAAGAGTATGACATGAAGTTCATCACCATCAAAAACCTGCAGGACTATCTGCGGGTCCACGAGAG
>CAMOZS010000136.1 GCA_946631075.1 uncultured Bacillota bacterium
TGGCGGGACTTGTGGAGGGAAGACAGACAGCCGGCCGGCGGGTCTCCTTCTCGATGTATTTATGATATAACTCATGGGACTTCCTGCCGTTGCAGTAGATCTGCCGGATATCGCAGTGGTCCAGGATGACGCTCAGGTCGTTCACCTGTACATTGCGGATACTGGAATCAGAGGACCCGGTGATCTGGCAGCTGGCGATGCTGTCCCATAGAGCCAGCCTTTGGGACAGGATAAGGTCCCGCTTCTGCTGGATCGTCTCCGGGACCGGCTGCCCGGTCACGGCCGCGATCACCTTCCAGAAGCGGTTCTGGGGATGGCCGTAGAAAAAGTTCTGCTCCCTTGACTTTACCGAGGGGAAGGACCCCAGGATCAGGACCCGGCTCTGGTCCGAAAAAAGCGGGCCGAAGGGATGCTGTATCTGCGTCTTATCCATCATAGATAGATCCTGTCCTGAGACTGCCGGGCCGGGCCTTCCGGTGCTCCCGCTTTCAGCTTCATCCCGATCACCTCCGCCGGGCAGCGGGCGGCACACTGGCCGCAGCCGAAACATGCCGCTTCGGAAATGGTCACGCCGGAATCGGTGAAGGATATGGCGGACGCCTGACAGAAGGATGCGCACTGTCCGCAGCCGATGCAGCGGTCGGCCTGGATGACCTGGGCAGTGAACCTGGACGGTACCGCCATGGTCCGCTCGTTTCTCATGATCGAATTCAGGCAGATGCAGCAGCAGCTGCAGCAGTTGCACATGCTGAGGGGTCTGACGGAATTGCTGATGACCTGCACCAGTCCCATGTCCCTGAGCCTGTGCAGGAGGTCTATACCCTCCTCATGGCTGAGCTCGCGGCCGTAGCCCACCTTGATGGCTTCTTCCGCCGCTTCATTGAAGAGGAAGCATACGCCCTCAATGGGGTAATCGCACTCCCTCATGCCCCGGGCTTCTGTTGCCGCCCTGCAGACACAGTCTATGACAGCGATCCTGTCCACACCCCGAAGGACGGTCTCCGACAGGTCGGTCGGGAGCACCTGCCGGGTGTCCGGGATCTGAAGGCCCATCTGCACCTTGCCGGTCTTCGGCAGCGACTCTTCATGCGGGAGCACCCGGTGCTCCGGCGAGATGGTTCTCAGCCGGGAAGCATCCCTGAGGATATGCAGCCACCAGTCGATGAAAGCGTCCGTCAGCGGGTCATGGTCGTTCTTGAGCACCGAGCCGAAGGCAAGGTAGAGCATGTAGGTCCTGACGTATCCCAGACCGCCGTCCTGCCTGGGCAGCTGAACCAGGAAGCCCTCATCGATCAGCTTCTTGGCCGACTCTCTTACTCCGGACATGCCGGGCTCTGCCTTCTGCGCCGCCTCCTCTACCGTAAGCGGCTGGATCCTGTAGCTGAAATCCGGGAAGGAGAACCAGACCGCGATATCCCCCTCCGTGAACTTCTGCCTCAGAAGCCCCAGGACCCGGTCATGTTCCGGCATCCGCTCATAGGGCGCCTCCAAAGACCGGAGCATCCGCTCATAGGGATCGACCCTTCCTGCCTTCTCGTCCTCATAATTCATTACATTGTTGATAATGTAACGCTGGATGTTTTCGATATTGTCCATCATCATCTTTACCTCCTGCGGATCTTCACCGGGACCGTCATCATCAACATTATCGCCAATACAAAAATTACCGGCAAAACCTTCCTCATAGCAGGGTTCCTTTCGCTCTTGATCCTGCTATAATTCTGGCATAATTCTGCCGGTAAAGTCAATTCTTTCTTCGATCTATTCTGGCTGATCAGGCCTCTTCTTCCAGTTCCTTTTTCAGTTTGGCTTCCAGCTGCCTTTCGAACTCCTCGTTCTCCGCGACCATCTGCTTCCAGTACTCGCCCTTCCTGTAGATCTTCTTGAAGAAGATATATCCCGGGACCGCGGTCAGTCCCAGCAGGACCCCGATGCCGGACACGGTGATGTCCGAGACGATGCTGTACAGGTAGATCAGGATGGGGATGCACAGATACAGGCAGTAGAGCTTGTTGGGCATCCTGACCTTGTAGGCCAGCTTTTTGTCCGGCTCCTTGATCCGCATCTTGATGTTGGAGACGAACATGAGGATGATGGGGATCGCGTAAAGGCTGGTCGCCACCTCCACAAGGATCTGGAAGGGGCTGTCCTCGCCGGTGGAATAGGCCGCCCAGAGGCAGAGGGCGATACTGACTGCGGACAGGATGCAGATGGCCGCTGCCGGAGTCCCGTATCTTTTGCTCTCTCTGGAAAAGATCCTGAAGAAGGATCCCTTCCTGCTGAAGGATGCCATGACGTGGGCGTAGGCCATGATGTACTCGCAGAGAATCATCATCGAGGCCAGGCTTCCGGCGGCAACGAAGCCCCACTTCAGAGGCGCCCCGCCCAGAAGCTCTCCCGCCTGCACGAAGCTGATGTTCCCGTCTGCTGTTCCCCAGCTCGCCCAGCTTCCCGGGATCATCTCATTGATGGCTCCCATGGCCGGAACGACCCACAGCATATACATCAGCGAGATGATGGGGACCGCGATGATGATCCCCTTGGGGACCACATGCTCCCCGTTTTCGATCTCGCCGGACGCCGCCGAGATGGTCTCATATCCGGTGTTGAACCAGATGCCGATCAGCAGGCCCTGGCCCGCCGCCTGGAAGAATGACATGTCCTGCGGCTTCAGGGGCTCTACCATGCAGACCGGGTCCTCGATATCCATCAGGGCCACGATCAGCATGATCACAAAGGGGATGAAACAGAGGACCGTGATCACCGTCGCCATGTTGCTGACGACCTTGATCCCCAGAATGTTGATAAAGGCGAACAGGGCGATGAGCACGGCGCACAGGGCCCAGAAGATGATCGGCGTCACCCTGACCCCGACCAGTTCGAACATGACCTGCAGATAATTGGTGGTCAGCACCGCGAAGGTGGCCGGCTCGAAGAAACCCGCGACCGTGTAGGCCCATCCGCTGGCAAAGCCAGCCTTTTCACCCAGTCCGTTCTTGGCCCACACGTACATGCCGCCGTTCTCCGGATAGGCCGCGGAAAGCTCCGCCGACGACAGACCGAACGGCAGCGACCAGATAAAGGGAAGGACACAGAATACCAGCATGGTCACCCCGGGGCCTACGCTGCCGACCATGTCCTCAATACCAAAACCTCCGCCCGCGACAGTAACGCATACCATCATCGCTACGCCGAGAACGGAGATTTTCTTCTTGTTTTCACTTGTCACTTTTTTGTCCTCCTCAGATGTCAAAAATCAAACATTTGTAAGTGTACACCCCCATGATTTTCGATGTCAACCGATGGCAAAACAAACTCAAAAGAGAGCAACAAAGTACGTTTTCCCCTGTTTACAGGCCTGTCCAGGTCCGGTCACAGAGCTGGCTAAAAGCCCGAGTCCGACCTGCCCATTTCCTTCCAGCCGTAGCGGCGGATGGAGACCAGGATGGAGGCCAGGGTGATGGATTCGTTGAGGACACCTGCCCAGGAGCCGATCACCGCGTCGTAGATCAGCCAGCAGGGGGATCCGCAGACCAGGTTGCCCAGCCGGATCTTCTGGGCATTGTCGGTCCAGTAGGCGATGGTCGTCCCGACCACCGCGGCGAAGGGGAGCAGGCTGATCGGACCCTGCCAGGTGGCGATGAAGGCTCCCGTGAAAAAGAGGAGGAAGATGGCCTCCGTCCACTTCGACCGGATCCAGGCCCAGTCCCGGTACTTCATCAGAAGGGCGTTCCGGACGATGATCCCGATCAGATTGGCGGCTCCGCTGGTCGCCCCCAGAAGGAGAAACTGGCAGCAAAACATAGCTGTTCCCAGCATTTGCATCAGAAACAGCAGTTTATTCGACTTGATCTGATAGGAAATGATGAAGAAAAGAACTCCAACAAATCCGATGGCCTGTATAATAACGGAACTCATTTCACTCCAAAGCTTCCCAGATATCTGAACTCGAAGGAAGCCGCCTCACAAAGTTTCTCATATTCTTCATAGCTGCAGCCCTCGCATTCGATCAGGTAGATGTACTGACCGAGCTGGGTCTTCTGGGGCCGGTCGTGGATGGTGACCAGGGCCATGTCCTGCTTTTGGATCTCTTCCATAAGTTCCGGCAGTTCCTCCGCCGGGCCGGTCGCGATGAAGGCCAGCCGGTCCATCTCCTCCGTTCCCGGCTTCTCTTTAGACAGGACGTAGAACCGGGTCACGTTGCTGTCGTTCTCCTGGATCCCTGCCGCCAGTGTCTCCAGTCCGTAGACCTCCTCGCAGGCTGCCGAACCGATAGCCGCACAGCTTTTGTCCCTGCCCTCAGCTACCATCTTAGCTCCTTCCGCCGTACTGGTCACCTCGATCAGCTCGGCTCCGGGCAGGTTTTCCTCCAGCCAGGCCGACCCCTGGGTGATGCCCTGCTTGTGGGAATACACCTTCTTGATGTCTCCCAGATCCGTACCGGGAAGGACCAGCAGGTTCTGGCTGATGGGCAGCTCCACCTCGCCGGTGACCGAGACTGCGGTCTCCCCGATCAGGGTATCCACATTGTCGATGACGGCGCCGCCGATCGTGTTCTCCTGGGGCACTACCGCGTAGTCGGTCTCTCCCCCGACCAGGGCCTCAACGGCTTCATCCACGGTCCCGAAGGGCACATAGTCACCCTGCCCCTCGAAAAAGACTCCGCAGGCCTCCTGGGTGTAGGTCCCCTCAGGTCCAAGGTAGCTGACTCTGGCCGATCCGTAATCGGGCTGAGCCGCCTCCGCCGTCTGTTCCTGG
>CAMOZS010000137.1 GCA_946631075.1 uncultured Bacillota bacterium
GAATTGACCAGGGTGGACTGGATCTTCTCGGACATGAGAGAGTCGTTGTTCTGGACCATACGGATCTGCGGCGCCATCTGCAGGGCGATCGTTCTGGTCAGCTCCAGATCGTAGATCTTCTTCTCGAATCGTTCGCATTTATCGCTGAGATCCTGCAAAGCCTGGATATCCTCAGGGAGTTTGCTCTCTTCTGCTTTTTTCTGCAGTTCGACCAGCTCTCCTGCCCGGACCTCCGCCAGCTTCTTCTTGCCGGCCTCGATGTACATGGACAGCTCTTTGAAATAGAGGTGATTCTTCTCATAGAGCTTGTCCAGAAGGGCGATATCCTTCATCAGGATGACCTGATGATCCTGGAGAGCATCGGCGATCTTGTCGACGTTTTTCTCCGCGACTGCGTACTGGGCTTTCTTATGCTCCAGCTTTTTCTCAGCGCTCTGGAAGAGGCCGAAGATGCCTTTCTTCTCTTCACCGCTGGTCTTGATCTCTGTGACCAGATCTGAAAGCAGATCGCCGACCTGGCCCAGATCCTGAGTTTTGACACTGGTCAGAGCGGACTCGGAGAACTCGGCCAGTTTCTGCTGGGCGCCCACGCCGTACTGGAGGACCATGCCTGTATCGGTGATATCGATGGTCTCCGCGAACTGGTCGATCTTAGCCTGCTCCTCCGGGGTGAACTTGGCCTCGGTCTCTGCGACTGCCGCCTGTACCGATGCCGGCGCCGGCGCTGCCTGCATGGCTGCTTGAGCCTGTGCCTGCGGGGTTACTTCTTCCATTACTTCATTGTTGTTCATTTCATCCATTGCGTTCCTCCTGCCGGATCTGCCGGCCTCTGACTGCAACTATTCTTTAAACTCCGAGCCAAGCAGCCCGTCCTGTTTTAACAGCATTTTCAGTACACTGATGTCCGTCGAAGCGTCCACGATCCCGTCTTCGTAGAGCCGGTTCAGCAGATTGGTGCACGCCTCGGTGACCAGACTGATCCCGCTGATGACTTCCTCCTTCAGATCATCCATATCCTCCCCGGTGATATTCTTCCTGGCGTAGGAAAGATAGGATTCCGTTGAGTTGATGATCATGGGCAGATACCGGTCGGTCAGCCTCTTGATCTCCGTTTCTGATCCGGGGACCTCCGCCACCCGGCGGAAAATATTCTGTACGATGGGGATCAGCTGCTCCAGGCCCCGGCGGATCTCCTCATCACCGGTCTGGGCCTTGAGATCCTCCAGCCTTTGCACATATTCGTTTCGCCTGGTCTTCAGAAGATCGCCGGTACCCGCCCGGAAAGCCTCCGAGACATCTTTTTTCTTCCGACCTCCGAAAAGGCCCTTCTTCTTCGGCCGGGTCTCCATCACCTGGTCCGGGATCCAGTCCGCCTTGTAGGTCACGGTCTCCGGCAGGACTCTCAGGGAGCTGAAATTGGTCTGTCCGGTGAAAAAGGCCAGCTGGCCGGTCTTGCCGGATTTGATCCCGTCCGCCCCTGTCCTGGCCGTCACCTGATCCACCTTGATCTGGTCCTTGTAGATCTCGATCTTCATCTGAAGCTCCCGAAGGTCAAGATTGGTCGAATTGGTGATCTCCAGGAAATAATCCTTGCTGGGCGCGACAGTGCCCCGGTTTCCCAGCCGGTACCTGCCGTTCTCAAAAATATCCTTCAGCCACGCGATGACGGTCTGCCGGATCTCCTCCTCTATGACCGCCTGGGCGCCGGTCTGTTCGCTCATGCCTGTCCTCCTTCAGCTCTTCTATCATCCCCTGTCAAGTGCCTGTCTGTTTCCGCTGTCTGATCAGGGCCCAATCATGTTCTTGCCCATATCGCCCAGGCACTGATTGACCTTTTCCCGGTAAGTCTGGCCCGTATCATCCGGCACTCCCACCAGCGGTTCGGAGACCTGGTTGCCTTCGCTGTCAAAGAAAAAGGCGGTCGGATACTCCTCGACCGTACCGATCACGGCTTTCAGGTCCTTTTTCGCCTTATACAGGGCAGTCCCCTGGAAGCCGGCCTGTCCCAGAAGGTCCCGGGCCCGGTCTGCGTTATCGTTTCCGTCGGCGCAGTAGGTCGCCAGCCGGACATTGTCCATCAGCTGCTCTTCGATCGCCGCCAGCTCCCACAGTTCATTCACGCTGTCCCACTCGTCGGTGGACCAGACATTGATGATGGTCAGATCCTTCTCCCCCAGATCTTCCTCGGTGAACCTGTCGCCATCGAACACCCTGGCCGAAAAATCATACAGGTGTTCTCCATCCGATGCGGGGGCGGCCGTGGTCTCTTCCGTGGCCGTGGTCTCTTCTACGACCTCTTCCGGTTCCTCAGAGCCGCATCCATAAAGAATCGGGATAGATATAAGCAAAAACAGGGCCGCCATAATACAAGCAGTCCTGTTTGTTTTTCTCTTGCTCCCAAGGTTCTTCATCTCAATTACCTCCATCGTCAGTATACACGATTTTTGAACCTCTTGGTAGTCTTACTTCACAGAATCCCGGTCTCTTTCAGAATATCCTCCACCCTGCTGACCGGCACTACCTCGATCTTGTCCAGGACCTCCTGGGCCACGTCCTTGAGATCGTGCATATTGGGTTCGGGGATGAAGACCTTGGTCACTCCGGCCCGCTGGGCAGCCATCAGTTTCTCCGGAAGTCCTCCGATGGGAGTCACCGCTCCCCTGAGAGAAACTTCTCCGGTCATGGCGATGTGGGGATCCACCACCCGGCCGGTCAGAAGAGAGGCCAGGGCCGTTGTCAGGGTCACTCCCGCGGAGGGGCCGTCCTTGGGCACCGCTCCCGCCGGCACGTGGATGTGGAGGTCGTTTTTCTCCAGCCTTTCTGCCTCCTCGGGGAAGAGCGACTTGACCAGACTGACGGCGATCTTAGCCGACTCCTGCATGACATCGCCCAGCTGGCCGGTGATGGTCAGATGACCCTCTCCCTTTGTCAGCATGGTCTCGATGTAGAGGATCTCCCCTCCGACCGGGGTCCAGGCCAGACCGGTGACTACCCCTGTGTGGGGCTCCGGCAGGATCGTATCGTGGGTGATGGGACGCTCCTCCATCTCCTCCCGTACCGTTTCCGCTGTCACGACGGCCTTGTCCTCCGGATGCTCTGACACCTTCACTGCCAGGATCCGGCAGAGGGTGTCGATCCGCTTCCTCAGACCCCGCACGCCCGCTTCCATCGTGTATTCCTCGATCAGCGTGTTCAGCGCCTCATCGGTGATCTCCATCTGCTCGTCTGTGATCCCCATGGCCTCCATGGATCTGGGCGCCAGATGCTTCCTGGCGATCTGCATCTTCTCAAGGGGCGTATAGCCGGAGAACTGGATCACCTCCATCCGGTTCAGCAGGGGCTCCGGGATGGTGTCCGCCGTATTGGCTGTGCAGATGAAAAGGACATCGCTCAGGTCATAGGGAACGTTCATGTAGTGGTCGGTGAAGGTGTTGTTCTGCTCCGGGTCCAGTACTTCAAGCAAAGCGCTGGCCGGGCTTCCGTGGAATGACTCGGTCATCTTGTCCACTTCATCCAGGACCATGACCGGATTGGAAACTCCGCTCTTGCTGATCCCGTCCATGATCCGTCCTGGCATGGCGCCGATATAGGTCCTCCGGTGTCCCCGGATATCGGACTCATCGTGGACTCCGCCCAGGCTGACCCGGACGTATTCCCTGCCCAGGGCACGGGCGATGCTCCGCCCGATGCTGGTCTTACCGGTACCGGGAGCACCGACAAAGAGCAGGATGGATCCGGACTGCTGCTGCTTCAGGTTCATGACCGCGATCTGCTGGATGATCCGGTCCTTGACCTTCTTCAGGCCGTAGTGGTCTTCATCCAGGATCCTGCGGGCCGCGTCCAGATCGATGTGGTGGGCTTCCTCCTTCTTCCAGGAAAGGCCGGTGACGAAGTCGAGATAATCGTAGAGCAGGCCCGATTCGGCGCTCTCCTTCCTCTCCTGTTTCAGCCGGTTCAGGACCTTCTCCGCCTCCTTGCGGGCAGTCTCGTTCATGCCGGATTCGGCGATCTTCTTCTCGAACTTCTGTACATCGGACACATTCTCCGGATGCATCTCGTCCAGCTCCTTCTGCAGGTGCTCCATCTGCCTCTTGATGGCGGATTCCCGGTACATCTGCTGCTGCTCCTGCTGCTGGGAGCTGACGGCTTCATTGGTGATCCTGCCCACCTCCAGAAAGTCGTAGAGGATCTCTTCGATCCGCTCGGCCCTCCTGGCTCTGCTGTCTTCGGCCAGGATGGCGTAACGCTCCTCGTTGGAGATCTTCAGCCAGGGCGACATCATGCAGGCAGCCATGCCCAGGGTCCGGATGTTGCGGATATAGTATCCGGCCGAACCGGCCCACTCGAATCCGGAGGCGAAATCCAGCATCTCCTGCTTCAGGCTCTTGAGCTTCTCCGCCTCCATGGCGCTGTCCAGATCGTCGATCTCATTTCTCCGGCTGATGGTCAGCTGGAAGGTCCGGTCCGGATTCACCCCGACGCTCTCGATGTCGACCCGGTACTGGGTCTGGATGGCGGCGAAACCCTGCTGGTTGATCTCGGTGATGGTCCCTGCCACTCCGATCGGATAAAAGCTGTCTTCATCCAGACTGCCGAAGTCCTGATTCTCTTTGGCAACGATCAGGATGACCCGCTCGCTGACGGAGATCCCTCTTCCTCCTGCGCTGCGCTTCAGCTGGTCCATCTGAAAGAAAACCGTCGCGTCCGCTGTAAGGATCATATTGTAAACTGGTACTACTAACAT
>CAMOZS010000138.1 GCA_946631075.1 uncultured Bacillota bacterium
TCGAATCTCTTCTTCAGATAGACGTCCATGGTCGAGTAGGCTTCATCTACCGTGTTCCGGCTTCTGACGAGGCCGTTGTATGTAGAGATCAGCCATACGATGATCAATACGATGATGATCAGAATAATTAAAAGGAATTTTAACATGTCTTACTCCTTTCTGCTTATAACCAGCTTATATCAGCCTTTGCGCGTGCCGCGCTATTTCACAGTGAATGTGGCGGTCTTCTGGGAGATGCTCTCCACCCTTACCCCCGAAACTCCTTCCGGGAGGCGGATCCTGATCTCCGTTTCGTTCTCGCCGTAGTCGCAGTTGGATACATCGACCAAAGCCTGGATCTCTCCCTCCTTGGCCTCGTTGACGTTGGATCTGGCCCCCTTGATCTCGACGTTGACCGTCCTGGGCTGGTTCAGTTCCGCTGACAGCCCCTGGTCCTCCAGAACGTCTTCGTTGGTCATTTCGACTTTCACATCGCGGATGGTCGTCGTCACGCTGGGATCGACCGTTCCCATGACGTACATCCAGAGGCCGATGGCGATCAGCAGGGAGAGTATAGCCTGAAATTTCTTGTTCTTAAGCATCCTGTCCCTCCTCGCCCACAGCTGTCTTCTTACCGGGCGCAGCCGGCTTCAGATCCGGATCATTGATCAGATCTTCCAGATCCTTCAGTTCGTTCAGATCCTTCGTCTCCGTCGTGAATTTCCGGACGGCTTCCTGCAGCTCGTCGGCCGGGATCTCCTGGGTCGTGCTCCGTTCATTTGAAGTGCCGAAGACCTTCTCCTTCACGTCCACCGGGCCCTTCAGCCCGCCGAACCATTTCCGGATCCCGGACATCTTCTCCATCCGCTCGGAGAGGTCGCCCCCCTTCAGATAGAAGTCAAGCAGCTGCTTCTCCACGGTCTTCCGGTCCAGATACCGTTCCATCTTGCCGTCTCTTGCCAGGGAAATGATGCCGGTCTCCTCGGATACGATCAGGACCAGGGCGTCGGAGTGCTCCGTTATGCCCAGGCCGGCTCTGTGTCTTGTTCCCAGGTTCTTGCCGATCTCCTGGCTTCCTGTCAAAGGCAGGACGCAGCCGGCCGCGTGGACCTTGCCTTCCCGGATGATGGCTGCACCATCGTGTAATGGCGATCCTTCATAGAAGATATTGCCCAGAAGCGGCTCCGAGATGGTGGCATCCAGGACCGTCCCTGTCTCCACGATGTCCTCCAGCAGGGTCTGCCCCTCGAAAACGATCAGGGCGCCCACCTTATCCGCCGAGAAGTCGTCCACCGCGCGGACGATCTGGTTGACATCCCTCTTGACCTGCTCCTTATTTTCCTGCGCAAAGGCTGGACGCATGAAGCTGCCCCGTCCCATGTATTCCAATGCTCTTCTCAGTTCCGGCTGGAATACGACCAGGATGGCGACCGCGCCCATGGCGACCGCGCCCTTGCACATCCAGTTCAGTGTGTAAAGATCCAGAACATCCGAAACGATCAGTGCTACGATCAGCACCAGAACGCCCTTCAGGATCTGGACCGCCCTTGTTTTCACGATAAACCCAAGAATTTTGTATATCACAAAGGCGACGATCAGAATGTCGATAACGTCAAAAACGCCTATTTCTGAAACTATGTTGTGAAAAAAATCCTGCACGCTGATGTCTCCCGATAAATATGCACAGTATTACATCTATTATATTCTACAGAAAAAACAATTGGGATTCAACATACAAACAGCTTCTGAGCGAAAAAAAGCGGGGCATCGGGGCCCCGCCATATTCGGCTTCTGATCAATAGGTAGTCTCCAGCAGACCGTAGTCCTTATCCGCTCTCTGATAGACGACATTGACCGCGTCTGTTTCGATGTTCAGGAAGACGAAGAAGTTGTGCTCCAGCAGTTCCATCTGAACGATAGCCTCGTCGACCGTCATCGGAGAAAGTCCGAATTTCTTTCTCTTGACGACATGGATCTCTTCCTCCGGCTCATCAAAAGCCGGGATGTCCGCAAAGTCCACGGCCTTCTGGCCCTTGTGCTTCTTCTGCAGTTTCGTCTTGAAACGGGACATCTGGCTGGACAGCTTCTCGATGCATCTGTCAACGCAGTCATATGGGTCTCCGGAGCGCACTTCCGCCCGGAAGATGGTGCCGTTTGCATTGATCGTGGCTTCTACCTTGTAGTTTCCCTTCTCCTTGATCGTCATCACGTTTCCGGTGATTTCATTTGAAAAGTACTTATCGAGTTTCTCGAATTTCTTTTCAATGGTCTCCTTCAGCTTTTCGCTTGGAGCATAGTTCTTTCCTGTAATAATGACTTTCATAAAGAGACCTCCTTCTGTAACTATTTTCTTTAGTTTAACATAGCGGAGCTCACCTTTCAATGAAGGGAGAGTGAATTTTTCAGAATATTTTCATCACGTGCCACAATTCTTATCCGTAGTATTCCACACCTGTGTTGACGGCAAGATTTTTCAGCTTGCAGATGGTGTTCACCACGGTAAAGATCAGGACGGCTCCCAGGCTGGCCGTAGTGTTGTCCTGGTCGAACCGGGGTGAGATCTCGCAGATGTCGAAGCCCCGGATCTTGCGGGTCCGCAGGATGTGCTTGATGACCGGCAATACCCGTTCCGGATCCAGTCCCAGGGCCTGGGGTGCGCTGACTCCCGGCGCAAAGGCTGATGAGAACACGTCGGTGCAGATGGTGATATAGGCGGTCTCGTGCTCGTACATGAATGTGTCCAGCTTCTCATAGACCGAGGCCATGGATCCGTACTGCAGGTCCCTGGCCAGGACATAATTGACACCCATCTGCTCGGCCTGGCGGAAAAGGCTGACGGTATTGCTGTGCTTCTGGATCCCCAGGGGCAGGTAGCCGTATTTCATTCCCTTCTCCCGGCAGATGTCCGCGATCTGGCGGAACATGGATCCGGAGCTTGAGCCCCTTTCATAGGGGCGCATATCGAAGTGGGCGTCGAAGTTGACCACGGCCAGGTCCGGTTTCTTCCGGGCCGGCCCGGCGTTATCCGGGCCGGCGCCCTGGGCTTCCCGGTCCGCGCCGGATGCTCCCCGGGCGGGCCCGGCCAGCTTTTGCTCCGCGTAGGCCAGCTGGCCGCAGTAGTGGCCGAAGGTGGTCTCGTGGCCGCCTCCGAGCACGATCGGGAAGAGATTCAGGGACAGGATCCGCCGCACGGCTTCCGCCAGCTCGGCCTGCCCTTCCTCCATGGATATGTCCTGGCAGAGGATGTCTCCCGCGTCGTAGATCTCCACGGTCTGTTTGAATGTGCAGGGGAGATTGGCCATCTGCCGCCGGATCAGGTCCGGGGCCAGGGCCGTGCCCACCCTGCCTTTGTTCCTCTGTACGCCCTGCTCGCTGCAAAAGCCGATGAAGGCAAATCCCTGGGGCCCCTGAAATGGCTCCGGATCCCCGTTCAGGTCCAGCGGCTTCACCCACTGATGCCAGCGGAAGGAATCGTAGTCTTCTTCGCTGTCGATCCTTCCCTTCCAATGCTCCATGGCGCTCACGTAATTCTTCAACATAGGCGTTTCCTCCTCAAAAATAAAAACGCGCCGCACATATGACCCGGCTGACCTGGTCTTTGCCCCCACACCTGCCTTGACCGGGATTTTCCCGAGGACTTACTTCTAAACTACGCCATGATCACTGCCGCCTTGCGTACAGCTTACGTGGGACCTTTTGCCCGTAGCTGGCCTGGCCTTTCAACCACAGACCCGGGTCATATGTACAGCGCCTGTATCCATTGTACTATTTTCCCGGCGGTATTTCACTACTTTTCTTTTGGCGGCCGGATCTGCCGGGTGCCGGGGCCGCCGGCATACGCGCCGCGGGATTTCTGTACAAAAGCTGGGCTTCCAGGCAGTTATGTACAAAAAATTTCAGGAATTTTGGACAAAAAACGGAATTCAGAGGCCATATGTACAAGGCGCAGGCGCGGGTCATTCATGGCAGTCAATAAATACGCGTATTATGAGCATGTTATGGTCAACTGTTGACTGCCAGCCATCGGCGCTGCAAAGGCTGGACGGCCAGCCTTTGTACACCTTGTCCTCAGTTTCGCATATTTGTACAAAAACACTGCATGGGTTTTGTACAAAATATCGTTAAAAACCCGAATGTGTACAGAAATGTCATATTTTAACAAATCAGAGAGAGCTTTGACGGCCGCGAAAGGACCATAAAACGGCCTCTGCGTCGAGCATTTTAAAAATACCTGCCCTCGCAGCGTCAGCACGACGCTTTTGGTTGACATTGATCCTATTCCAGTTTACAATACGGTCGACAACCATTTTAATATGGTTGACAATCAATCAAGGAGACGACATTATGCAGAGCCCAAAGAGTATATCGACATCCACGAGGACCCGGGATATGATCCTGTGCGGTCTTTTTGCTGCCCTGATCGCTGCCGGTGCTTTTATCCGGATCCCGGTCCCGGTCGTCCCCTTTACCCTTCAGTTTCTGTTCACCTGCCTGGCCGGATCCCTTCTGGGCAGCCGGCGGGGCGCGGTCAGCGTGCTGGTCTATCTGATCCTGGGCCTGGCCGGACTGCCGATCTTCGCTGAAGGAGGCGGGATCTGGTACGTTCTGAAACCGACCTTCGGATATCTGATCGGTTTCGCCGCGGGCACTTTCGTGACCGGCCGGATGATCGAGAGCATGAAGGAACTGACCATCCCCCGCCTGCTCAAGGCCAACTTCGCGGGACTGGGCCTGGTCTATC